>CAMJYF010000182.1 GCA_946409885.1 uncultured Clostridia bacterium
TGGGGGAGCAAGGTTTTTTAATGCGGAATGCGGAACGTGGAACGCCATTCCGCATTCCGCATTCCGCATTCCGAATTACCCCGTCGTATTCCTCTTTTTTCGCGCAAAGGGCGGGCGGCCGCGTCGGCCCTTTCCGCAGCGCGGCCGGGCGTTGCTGCAAACGCCCGGCCGTTGACGGTCAATGCTTTTTTATGGGGACTGCTCAGTTGCCCTTCGCGCCGTTGAACAGGCTCATCAGGCCCTCGATGAATTCCTTCAGCATGTTGAAGATGTTGCGGAAGGTTTCCATCAGGTTGCCGATCAGGCTGATGGTGGCGTTCTTCATCACGCCGCGGACGGAGATGGTAAGGTCGCCGTTCACCGCGGGAACGTTATAGTAACCGTAGTCGTCCGGGATGGCGTTGAAGCCAACCAGGTCGGTGCGCTCCTCGTTGGACTGCAGATCCAGCCAGCCGTAGCCGTTGTAGATATAGACCTCGTAGTTGGACATGTCATAGGCCTCGTCCAGCTCTACCTTGAAGGAGAAGGGATCGCCGTATTTGACGACGATGGTGCCGTCGGCAGTCTTCTGCACCTTATCCGGATAGCGGGGCACGCACTCATAGCCCTCGCCGGAGGGGAGAATGATCTTTTTGGTGGTCAAGAAGTCGCTGTCGTTGGTCCAGCGGGCAAAGGAGATATCGCCGCCCGTGGTGGCGGTGGTGGTGAAGTAGCCGGTGCCGGCCTTCGCGCCCGTCACGTAGGACAGGCCGATGCCGTTCAGGGAGACGTTCAGCAGGGAATCGTCGAACTTGTCATGGACGTTGTCCGGCTCGATGATGTGCGCGGTGATCTGGATCTCCGTGTTCATGGGGAAGTAACGGGAAAGGCCGGTGGTGGGGACGGCTTCCGCCTGGTTGGTGGCGTTGATGCCGTCATAATAATAGGAAAGAGTGATCTTGTCGGCCAGACGGACCGCGTTGTCGTTCAGATCCGGGAAACGGAACTGCACCATGGCGGCGGCGCCGTCGCCGTCCAGACGGATGTTGGCGCTGTGGTTCACAAGGCCGTCGGCATACACGCTGCCGGAGCCCACCACGATAATGGAACCCAGCACGTTCAGCACGCCGCCCTGCTCCACGGTGATGCGGGCGTTATTGGGGACGTACAGCGCTCTGGCGGAAGGAATGGTCACCGTGGTGCCGGAGGGGATGATGTATTCCACGTTGGATGCCAGCACTTTATAATTCGGGGATTGGGGATCGGTCTCATCGAAAGCGCCGGGAGCCAGCGTTTCCTGCGTGGAAGCGGCGAAAACGGAGAAGGGGAAGCAACAGGCGACCAGCAGCGCCGCCATGACTACGGACAATACTTTTTTCATTTTATTTTCCTCCAATTAAAATCTAAGTGATGAATGATGCGGGGCGGGGTTACTTACCAAACCGCAGCAGCTGCATGATCTTTTCGAACAGCTGTTTGAGAGCGTTGATCAGGTTGCGGATGGTATCCATCACGCCGCCGGCCAGGGAGAGAGTATCGTTGCTGACAACGCCGCTCACCATGATGGTGTACTCGTCCTCCACCGAAGGGATGTGATAGACGCCGTACTGATCGATATAGACCTTCTGGTTCGCGCCGTCCTTAAAGGGCTCAAACTTCCACACAAAGTGCTGCGGGTTGCCGTCGCCGTCGATATAGACCTCGTCCACCAGCGACTCCAGCGTGTCCTCATGGTTGCGCTCGTTCCACTTGTACCCCTGCACCAGATAGACGGCGTAGGAGGAATCGGAATAGTCGCTGTCGATATTCACACGGAACTTGAATTCCTCGCCGTAGCCCAGGCGGACCGTCTGATCGACGGCGCTCACCTCTCCGTTGACGCCGAAGGCGGAGTAGCCCTTGCCAGCGGGGATATAGATGCGCTCCTGCCGCAGGAAGTAGCTGTCCTTCCACACCTGGTAGTTGGCGCCGGTAACGCCGGCCAGCGCGGCGGGAAGATACTCCACAACGCCGGGGGCGGTGATGCGGCGGGTGCACACGCCCTGTACCGATTCCGTAGGAGCCCGGTTGAACAGGATGGCCATCCGGTCGCCGTCATACTTGCGGGCGGGTTTGCCGTTGACCGTGAAATCGAACTTCAGGAACAGGTACTGGTTCAGCGGCACCTTCAGCATGCCGGTGGAGGGATCGTAATCCCCGGAAGTATACACGTCGGCGAAATACCACTTGGGAGCGGTCACGTCGGCGGATTCCAGCGTTTCGTAATAAAGATCGGAGGAGAGGTAATCGAACTCGCTGCCGGTGCGGGAGGTGAGATACTTCACTACCAGCTTGTGCTCCGCGTCGTCAAAACCGCCGGCCAGCGGCAGTTCCGGCATATGTACTTCCGCGAAATAACGCTTGTTCTCCGCCGTTTCATTGCTGCAGATGTTGGCGGCGTTGATGATACGGGCGTACTTGTACGCGCCGTCGTCCAGCCAGCACTTTGCCAGCACGTCGCCGTTGTCAAAGGCGGTCACGTAGCCGTCGGCGGTCAGCGTGCCCCGGACGACCAGATGGCCGTACACATACAGGCTGCTGCCCTCCGCCACGGTCCACGAGGCGTTTTCGCCGATGACGACGGTGTCGCCCTCCTGCAGCGCGTGGCTGTGGCCGCCGCCGAAGGTAACGGCGGCTTCCTCGCCGAACGCGATGACGCCGGCGTCTTCATGGGAAAGCGTGCCGTTCACATCCAGCCGGCCGTTCACGTTGAACGTGCCCTTTACGGTGAGCGTCGCGCCCTTTGAGATCGTCCATTTTCTGCCTTCCTCCACGGTGACGGTCTCGCCCGCGGGGATGACGTAATCTTTTGAGCTGCCGAGGTTGACGGAAACGTCGGAGCCGTAGGTGTCCTCTTCGATGACCTCCGGTTCACCGGCGGCCAGCGCCGCGGCGGGCAGGGCCCCGAAGACCATCACGACGGCCAGCAGCAAAGCCAATACTTTTTTCATGCAATGCACCTCCTGTGTCATTTCAGGAAAAGATTATTTTTAGACATTGTCATTATAAATGATTTTTGGGGCAATGTCAACACCTTGCCGGAGAGGCAAACGAGCCCGGAATATAAATTTTTGCCGCTTTTTTTTGTGCAGTTTTCCGTTTTTGGAAAAGAGTTAAAAAATGTTTGCATAATCTGTGAATTTGTTGTATTTTATTGATGAACAAACCCGCCGCTTTTTGCGGCGGTATGACAAAATCATACAAAGGAGGCCGTTTGATGTCCATCCGGATCACCCTTGCCTCATCCCTGGAAAAAATTTTTGACAACGCCCCGCTGCCGGAGTCATACGACCGGCTGTGTCTGCTGCGCGGCGAGCGCGGCGGGCTGCAGTGCGCCGTGGTCTGCGACGCGGACGCGGACCTGACCGTTTCCGTGGCAAGCCAGAACCCCTGCCGCCTGTATCTGGTAAAGGACGTGCCCGTGGGGCTGGCCGTCTATGAAAACGCCCGCAACTGCACCGTGCTGAACGGCGGCAAAAGCGGCGACTATCCCGACCTGCTGGTCCCCTGTGACGGCAGCGTTTCCGTAAAGGCGGGCCGCCCCGCCGTGCTGTGGGCAGAGTTCACCGGGCAGACGCCCGGGGAGGACGAGGCCGTTTTCACCGCCCAAGGGAAGGGACAGCGCGCGGAGGCGCGGGCCGCCGTTACCGTAGCGGAAACCGCCCTGCCCCCGCAGCAGCTGCGCCACATCAACTGGTTCCACGCGGACTGCCTTTCCACTTACTACGGGGTGGAGGTGTTCAGCGAGGAGCACTGGCGGATCGTGGAGAGCTTTATGCGCAACGCCGCCGCCCACGGGGTGAACGTGTCCTTCACGCCCCTGTTCACCCCGCCGCTGGATACCGAGGTTGGCGGCGAACGCCCCACGGTGCAGCTGGTGGACGTGGTGAAAAAGGGCCATACCTACACCTTCGGCTTTGAAAAGCTGGACCGGTGGATCGACACGGCCACCCGCAGCGGCATGCGGTATTTTGAGTTTTCCCACCTGTTCACCCAGTGGGGGGCGAAGCGCGCCCCGAAAATCATGGCGCGGACTTCCTCTGGTTACAAGCGCATTTTCGGCTGGGAGAACGACTCCCTCTCCCAGGGGTACGTCAGCTTTCTGCGGCAGTTCGGTCCGGCGCTGAAGGCCTACACGGACACAAAGGGCGTCACGGACCGCTGCCTTGTCCACTGCTCCGACGAGCCGGGCAAGGGCGACCTGCGGCGCTACCGGAAGACGGCGGCCGTGCTGCACGAATACTTTGGCGCCTATGAGCACGTGGACGCCCTGTCCGACTTCGCCTTTTACGAAGAGGGACTGATCGGGACGCCCGTCCCCAGCGAGCAGGCGGTGCCGGTATTCGACGGCAAGGTGCCGAAGCTTTGGACCTACTACTGCTGCGGCCAGTACAGCGACGAGCTGCCCAACCGGTTCATCGCCTTCCCCTCCCTGCGCAACCGCATACTGGGGACCTTATTATATCAATACGATTGCGACGGCTTTTTGCAGTGGGGCTACAATTTCTACTACACGCAGCTGTCCCGCCGCCCGGTGGATCCCTTTCAGGAGACGGACGCGGGAGGGGCCTTCCCCGCCGGGGACGCCTTTGTGGTCTATCCCGGAGAAAACGGCGAGCCGCTGCCCTCCCTGCGGCAGAAGGTCTTTTACGACGGCATTCAGGATATCGCCGCCCTGCGCGCGCTGGAAGCAAAAACCTCCCGGGCGCACGCGCTGGACGTGATCCGGGAGGAGCTGGGCGAGATCGATTTTACCCATTACCCCATGGACAACGCGCGGTTTTTGCGGTTCCGGGAGCGGATCGTGGGGGAAGTGGGATGACAAATTGGCAGTTTGTCGAGGTAACCCTGTAGGGGCGGGCACTGACCGCCCGTGAT
>CAMJYF010000183.1 GCA_946409885.1 uncultured Clostridia bacterium
GGAAATTGCCTGATAATCTGGTGTGCCAGTATGTCTGTATAATTGAATGTCTTATTTATATACAGGGTTGTTTATGGTTTGCCGCGGGAAGGATCCCTCCGAACTGTCAGTTGATATCCGCCCGTATCGGCGGTGGAAACGGCGTTTTGCGGCAGGCGCAGCGCAGAGCCGCTCTTGTCCGTCATCACGATCACGGAGGTGAAACGTCCGGCGTCCAGTGTGGGCGGGATCGCTCCGCGGCAGAGCAGAACGTCTCCCGTCAGGTATCGCTCGTCCGCATCGGAGAAATCCGACGCCGGATAAAGACAGAAAACGATTTTCTGTCCGTTGATCGCCATTACCCCGGCGCAGAATTCCGGCGTTGTTTCGTAGGACAGGCGCAGTTCTTCAAAAATATCGGTATCCAGCCGATCGGTACGGTATAGCTGATCCGGCATCTGCGGCGTCGGTTCCGTTTCGGTGGATACGATCAGATTGGTCGGGGGCATCTCGCGCAGGAGATGGCGGAGGTTTCTGTTTTCCGGTTTACCGTTTCGTGGTATCGCGACGACGTCCGGTGAAAAGGCCGTTTTGGCCTGTAAAAAATCTTTCGCGTCGGAAAAAGCGGCGTAGTCGCCTCCGCAGCCCAGCACCAGCGAACGGCTGCCCGTGCCGGAAACGACGGTAATCAGAGTGGCGTTGCCCGCGTCGGGGAGATACAGCGTATAATCATCTGCCGTCGTGCCGGTAAGGATGATCCCTGTCAGCAGCGCGCCGGCCCACAGTGCCAGCATGGTATGGAGGATGGCTCTGCGGGATGCTTTCAAACGGAAATGAAGCAGCAGCAGAAGCGCCGCGCTGACGATAAAGCATACGGAGATATAGTTTTCCCGCAGCGGAAAAATGGCAAACTCCAGACTGCCGGTAAAGGCGGTGATTCTTACGATGGCGTTTGTCAGGGCAGCGGCAATGGTGTAGCTCCACCCGGTCAGGAAAAAACCTCCCGGAAGCAGGGAACCGACGGCTGAAAAAATCATCATCATTTCCGCCAAAGGCGTGCATACCAGCCCGGTAACCGGAGACAGTACCGCAACGTAACCGAAGAAATAGGCGGCGAAAGGAATGGTGGAAAACATCACCGTAACGGTCAGCAGTACAGCCTCCTTTTTGGAAAACAGCATACTTTTGACCGCGCCGTCGGATGGGGGTTCTTGGTTCCACAGCAGCGGGAACAGGCCGACGATGGCAAAGGTGGCTGATACGGACAGCAGAAAGGATACGTTCCCCGCCAGCCATGGGTTAAACAGCAGCATACCGGCAACGGCCGCGCCGAGAGAGTTCAGCGGGTCCGCGTGCCGACGGATCATATTGGCGATACACATCAGCGACAGCATGATCCCCGCGCGGATGACGGAGGGGCTGAAGCCGGTAAACGCCGTATAAAACAAAATAAAACAAAGGACCAGCAGATTGGGGAGAACGCGGATCCGGGAGCGTTTGCGCAGCAGGTAAAAGATCACGCCGGACCAGACGGAAAGATGCATGCCGGATACGGCAAAGAGATGAGAGATACCGCTTTTGCGGAAATCGTCCCGGATCTCCGGCGGGATATCGGACTGGTCCCCGGTAAGGATCGCCGCGCTGACCGCGGCCAGGTCGTCGTTCATATGGTCCGGGAAACGGTCTTTGACCTGTTTGCGAAGTTTTTGAATGGCAAAGAGTACAGAGCGCTTTTCCTTTGTCTGTACCTGCAGCCCGTTTCTTGCGTAGGCGTTCAGCCAGACCCCGTTGGAAAGGGTGTGATAAAAGAAGCGGGAATGCAGGCCGGAGGGGAGCGAAAGTGTTGTCGCCGTCAGACTGACGGTATCCTCCGGCAGGGGAGCGCTGCCGTCTGAAAAATACACCCGGACGGAGAGCTTTGTCTCTTCGCCGTCTATCACACAGCGTTTCAACACCACGCTTTGCGAATCCTCTGTCCGACGCGGATAATCCGCCACAGTACCGGTGACGGTAATGTTCTTTTCGGGAAGACGCAGTGAAGGGTCATATTTCCATGTATTGGCCGTCGTCAGCAGCAGCGCGGCGGAGGTAAAGGCAGTTGTGACGACCAGCAGGTAATAGGCCGTTTGCTTTCGCAGAAAAAACAGAACGGCGTTTGCGGTGATCAGCAGTGCGGCGGCAATCGATGCGATTTTCAGATCCGTCAGCATCAGCGCGATCAGCGATAACAGCAGTGAAAAACCGAATGCGGCGGATTTCCGCCGGATCCCGGTCATGCGGCAGGCGCCGTCAGCGCTTCGATGATCTCCACCAGGCAGTCGATGGCATTTTGCCCGTTTTTCAGCCGCACAGAAAAATAGGGTTTCTGAGAGGCGCTGGCCATGACGCGGCCTTTCAATACCGCCAGCCTTGCCAGTACCTGCTTATCTATCTCATTGACGAACAGCAGCAGCATATTGGCCCGCTGGGTGATCTCATAGATCCCGTTGTCGGCGGCGGTGTTGCGCAGCAGCGCCACCTTGATGAGCCCCAGTACGCTTTCCGGCGGATCGCCGTATCGGTCGATCAGCTCATCCGTCACGTCCATGGAATCCTCTTTGGAATGAATATCCGCAATGCGTTTATAAACGGCGATGCGCTGCGGGTAGCTGGTGATGTAGTCGTCGGGAATATGGGCGTTGATGGAGATATCCACCTGGCAATCCCGCTTCGGCTGATAGTTTTCCTCACCCTGCTGCTGCATGGCCACGGCCTCGCTGAGCAGCTGTATATACATGTCGTAGCCTACGGCCTCCATATGCCCGTGCTGCTGCGCGCCCAGCAGATTGCCCGCCCCGCGGATCTCCAGGTCCCGCATGGCGATCTTGAAGCCGGAGCCGAACTGGGTAAACTCACGGATGGCGGAAAGCCGCCGTTCGGCTGTCTCGCTCAGCTGTTTGTCTCTGGTGAAGGTGCAGTAGGCGCTGGCGCGGCGGGAGGAACGTCCCACCCGTCCGCGCAGCTGATGGAGCTGCGCCAGCCCCATGCGGTCGGCGTTTTCTATAATCAGCGTATTGACGTTTGGCACGTCTACGCCGGTTTCGATGATGGTTGTGCAGACAAGAATATCGATGTCGCCTTCCGTCAGCTTTTTCCAGATATCGGAAAGCTCTTCCTCATTCATCTTGCCGTGGGCGACGCCGATGGAAGCGTCCGGGAAAAATTCGTGCAGCCTTGCGGCGGTCTCTTCGATATCTTCAATGCGGTTGTGCAGGTAATAGACCTGCCCGCCGCGGCGAAGCTCTTTGGCAATGGCCTGTGAAAGAATGCCCATATCCTGCTCGATGACGTATGTCTGAACAGGGTAGCGGTCCAGCGGCGCCTCTTCGATGACGGAAAGATCCCGTATGCCGGTCATGGCCAGATTCAGCGTGCGGGGGATCGGCGTGGCGGACAGCGTCAGCACGTCCACCGTAGGGAATTTTTCCTTCAGCTTTTCTTTTTGCGTTACGCCGAATCGCTGTTCCTCGTCCACGATCAGCAGCCCCAGGTCCTTGAAGGCCACGTCCTTTGAAATGATACGGTGGGTGCCGGTAATGATATCCACCTCGCCCGTTTTGATTCTGCGGACGATTTCCTTCTGTTGTTTTGGCGTACGGAAGCGGCACAGCATATCCGCTTCGATGGGAAAGCCCTCAAAGCGGTGCAGGATGGTACGGTAGTGCTGCAGCGCCAGAATGGTGGTAGGCACCAAAAACGCCACCTGCTTGCCGTCGCAGATGCACTTGAAGGCGGCCCGCAGCGCCACTTCGGTTTTTCCGAAGCCCACGTCTCCGCAAAGCAGCCTGTCCATGGGAACGGCCTTTTCCATATCGGATTTGATCTCGTCGATGCACCGGAGCTGATCGTCCGTCTCGTCAAACTCAAAACGGCGCTCAAAGTCGCTTTGCATATCAATGTCGGGCGAAAAGGCGTAGCCGGGGGTTCTCTGCCGTTCGGCATAGATTTTGATCAGCTTTTCGGCGATGTCCTTTACCGCGCCGCGCACCCGTGTCTTGGTCTTCTCCCAGTCGGAGGAGCCGAGCCGGTTGATCTTCACCGTACGGGCGCCGTCCTCTTCATGAGGACCGACGTATTTTGAGACCAGCTCCAGCTTGGTCACCGGAACATAGAGAATATCCCCCTTGGCATACCGGATTTTCAGATAATCCTTGGTAAGCCCTTCCATCTGCACCTTTTCTATTCCGTCAAATATGCCGATGCCGTTGGTGGCGTGTACCACGTAGTCGCCTTTGTGAAGCTCCTCCAGCGAGTTGAAGGAGCTGGCGGTTTTTTTGTATTTTTTTAAGGAGGTACGGGAGGATTTCGCAAAGCGGCCGTAACTGACGATCAGCAGCTTTTCCCCCGGGAAATCCATGCCGTAACTGAGGCTGCCGGTCAGCACATTGATGTAACCTTTGTGCAGGGCAGAGGGAATGCCGTTGCAGAGAATGGCGGGCAGCTCGTCGTCCGCCAGTTCCTCCATCAGTCCCTGCGCGGCCTTGTCCGTGCCGGCAAACACCAGCACGGTGCTTTTTTTCTGCAGCGCCGGATGGATGTCCTCAAGAAGGATCTTGTAGCTGCCGTCCCAGGGGGATAGCTGATTGATGAAAAAGTTGACAAGGTCCCGCACAGGCACGTCGAAGCTGCCCCGGGCAAAGTTGTCAAGAAAAACCGTATCGTAGACGGAATAATCGTCTATCAGATCCTGCGCCGGGATGGCATAGCTGTCAAGCCCCCTGCACAGAACGCCGTCCAGAAACAGCTCCTTGATTTCGTCGTTCAGCAGCTTTTCCGCGTTCAGCGCACGCTCGCGCACGCCGCCCGTTTCACAGACGAAGAGGAAGCTGTCGGTGAAATAG
>CAMJYF010000184.1 GCA_946409885.1 uncultured Clostridia bacterium
ACGATGACCGGCGCAGGTGTTTCACGCGCAAAGCAGACCGGTACGGAAAAACCGATCGTTAATGCAAAAACGATGAATAGAGCAGTAATCTTTTTCATAATGATTCCTCCGTTTTTTTATACCCGCACACGGAGTTACCCGCAAAAATGCCGATTGGTATGGATTCATTATAGCATCTCTGCTAGAATTATTCAATACCTATATGGGGCTGTCTCATTAAGCGAGTAATGAGTCCAGATACTCTCATGAGACAGCCCCCTCATTTCTTTTATATTTTCCTGACAGGCCCGCGGACTGCTTCTCGTTTTCAGGTGGCGGCGTTCAGCGCGGCGGTCCGCCTGATCTTCAGGGTGGCGGTCTTGGGGAACTCGGTATCCCGCACCGTAAAGGAGCTGATCCGCATGAAATCGGCCATGGAAGCGTTCACCGACTCCACGTCCTCCGCTAGGTGGGCCTTCATTTCCGGGCCCTCCTCCTCGTCCAGGTACAGCTCGGCGCAGATGTGGTTGTCCTTTTCGTACACCAGCGCTTCCTTCACGTAGTGGATGGCGGAGACCAGCTTGCCCTCGATGATCTCCGGGGACACGTTTTTGCCGTTGGTAAGGATGATGAGGTTCTTTTTCCGGCCGGAGAACCAGAGGTAGCCCTCCTCGTCGATGCGGCCGTAGTCGCCGGTCTTCAGCCAGTCCCCGTCAAAGGCCGCGGCGGTGGCATCCGGGTCACCGTAATAGCCGGCCATCACGTTGTCGCCCTTCACGTAGATCTCACCCACGCCGTCGGCGTCCGGTTCGTGGATCATGATCTCGCAGCATTCCAGCGGCAGGCCCACGCTGCCGAATTTATATTCATACCGGCGGGCGCAGGTGACGATGGGAGAGCACTCCGTCAGGCCGTAGCCGGTGCGGATCTGGATGCCGATATCGAACATGAATTCCTCGATCTCCGGCGACAGGTACGCGCCGCCGCAGAAGATGCACTCCAGCTTGCCCCCCAGTTTTTCGTGGATATCCGAAAAGATCTCCCGCCGGGCGTCGTAGCCGCTGAGCATGAAGTTGCGGCTGGTTTTGACGCCCTGCATCAGCTTGTCGTAGGTGCCGTTGCGTTTGGCGGTGAGAAGGATATTCTGGTAGATCATCTCCACCACCATGGGCACAGCGGCGAACTGGGTGGGCTGATACTCTTTGATATCCTTATAGATGCGCCGCAGGCTGGTGCAGATGTAGCCCCACTCGGTCTTGACCAGGGAGGCGAACAGCCCCGTCACCCAGGAATAGGTGTGGTTGAGGGGCAAAAAGCCGATGCCGTGGCCGCCGGTGGCCACGTGCAGCAGCGAATAGACGTTGGAGCAGATGTTCTTGTGGGTGAGCATCACGCCCTTGGTTTTGCCCGTGGTGCCGGAGGTGTAGACGATGCAGGCCAGGTCCTCCGGCGATACCGGCGCGGCGGACCAGGTCTTTCTTGCCTCCGGCGGGGCTTCCTCCCCGGCGGCCAGCAGCAGCGCCGGGTTTTCCATGGAAAAGCAGCCGGTAAGGGGGCACCCCGGACGGGCGCGGACCCAGGCGACCTTTTCGCCCTGGGCGGCGGAATAGAACACCGCGTCGCAGCCGCAGTTTTCCAGCTGCCCGGCCAGCTCGTCCGCGGGCAGAGCCGGTTCCAGCGGCACCGCCACGCTGCCGTTGCACTGAACGGCGTAGAACACTACGTTCCAGAAATAGCAGTTTTCGCTGAGGATGGCGATCTTGGAACCCGCGCCGTAGCCGCGGCTTCGCAGGAACGCCCCCAGCGCGGCGGTATCCGCCGCCACGTCGCAGAAGCGCTTCTCTTTCTCCTCGCCGTCTTCGTCCCGGAACAGGAACTGCCGCTTTTCCCCGCCCCGGTCGAACCCGTCCAGGATCAGCTCTTTGATGGTGGCGCAGACCGGGAAGTCGTTAAAATACTCTCTCGGCATGGCGGTTACCCGTTGGCCTTTGCCGTTTCCAGCGCCTCAAACACGTCTTTTACCGTTTTGGCGCGGCGCAGGGCGGGCAGATCCTCCGGCACGCCGTACTCCCTCGCCAGCTCGCCGTACAGCGATACGGTGTCAAAGGAGGTGAGGCCGCAGTCCTGCCGCAGCAGGGAATCGGCGGTGATCTCGCCGTCGGGTTCCACGTAATTCAGAATGGTCTCGATGATATGTTCCATAACAGTTTCCTCAAAGCTTGATTTTTTCCAGGATCTCCGCCATGGTCATGTCGGGGTTTTCAACGCCCGTCATAATGGCGGTGATCATTTTATCGTAAAACACCTTCAGGTCCTCCAGCGGGTTTTCGCTGGTGCGGTACTCAAAGATGAACTCAAAGCCGTTGTCGCTCAGCCGGTGCTTGACCGTCAGGTACAGGTTCTGGGCGGAATAGTCGTTGTTGTACCAGATGCCCTTGGCGGTTTTGGCGATCTCCTCGCTCTCAAAGGGAACCGGCTGGGGCGCGTGATAGGAGAAGGTGAGGCTGTCGTAGGTCTGCTCCAGATGCTCGATGTGCATGGCCATGTGCTTGATGTGGTACATCTCCAGCGTATCGAAGGCGCAGTGGCGGAAGGTCTCGTCCTGCTCCGCCTCCACCGCCCGCACGGCGTCGGTAAAGCTGGTTTCCCCGGGGATGACCGTCCGCAGGGAGTAGAAGTGCCAGCGGTTGCCGCCGGATTTTTTCTCCAGCAGTGAGCCGCGGCGGTTGATCATGAACTTGAAGGACACGTCTTCCTGATCGTGGTTGAAGGCGGAAAGGGCGGTGCGCAGGCCCAGCATCAAAACGCAGGGCACGGAAAGGTTCCGCTCCTTGCACAGCCGCAGTACCTTTTCGGTATCCTCCGCGGAAACGTCGTAGTGGAGGGTGCGGGATTCCGGGTGCTCCCCCTCAAACAGCAGGATATACCGACGGTTGGGGTCGCCGCTCTCTTCCCTCGCTTTCACAAGGCGATTATCCAGCAGGTAGTCGTTGAAGATGGGCTCGCTGTCGGTGGAAAACCGCTGCATCCAGTAGGCGCGGTCCTCCTTGCGCCGGTCGGAATCCAGATACGCCAGCTCCTGGGCCATGGCCTCCAGATAGGGCTTCATGGGCTTGGGGTAGGGCGCGCCGGTGCGCTTGTGGACGTAGATGGCCATGGCGTCCGCCATAAACATTTTCGCCGCGTAGCCGTCAAAGGCCAGGTGATGGAATTTGCAGTAAAAGCCGTTGTAGCCGCCGGGCAGCCGCATGACGCGCACAAGGTTCAGGGGCTTGCCGAAGAAATCGGCGCTGCCCTCCTTGGTCCACTCCTTGAGGATGGCGAAGGATTCCTCCTCCGTCATGCCGCTGTGGTCGTATTCCTCCACGGTGATCTGCGGGTCCTCCGCCAGATACTGCACCAGGCCGAACTGCTTATCGGGCAGAAAGCGCAGCCGGATGGAATCGCAGCGGGCGATGGCCTCCTCCAGCGCCTCTTTCAGCGCGGCGGCGTCAAAGGCCCCCTGCCAGTAGCAGCCGGTGCCGATGTTCAGCACCGCGGGGTTCTTGCCGTAGCCGTTGAACACAAAATACATAAACCGCTGGGCCTGGGTCAGGGGGTAAGCCTGCACCGCGGTCCCGTCGGGAAGTTTCAGCTCGATCATATGGTCCACTTTCTCCTTTTCAGCTTGCCGGTCTCCGTCTTTTCCAGCGGCGTGTACCGGAAGCAGATCTCTTCGATCTCTCTGGCGGCGATATCCGCCGCGTTTTTTTCATCCACCAGCGCCCGGATGGCGCTTTCCGTGTCCAGCCCCTGCCGGGCGGCGTATTCGGTATCGGGCACGATCTCCGCCGCGATATGCCCGCCCCGCTCGAAGACCTCCATCTCCTTTACCAGCGGTTCGGCGGCGTAGCGCAGCTCGATCTCCTCCGGCGACACGTTCTCGCCGTTGGGCAGGATGATCACATTTTTCATCCGCCCGGTGATGAACAGCTCGTTGTCTTCCGTGATCCTGCCGATGTCCCCGGTGCGGAACCAGCCGTCCTCCGTGAACGCCTGCCGCGTTTCCGCTTCCCGTTTATAGTAGCCCGTCATCAGCGAAGGGCTTTTTACCTGTATTTCCCCGTTTTGCAGCCGCACCCGGCAGATGCTGATGATCCGCCCGCCGGAAGCGGCGCAGGTGCCGCCGTCCGGCACCGCGATGCGGGGGCCCGTTTCCGTCATGCCGTAGCCCTGCCGGATGGTGATCCCCATCTCCTGAAATTCCGCGTCGTTGGCGGCGCTGTAGGAAGCGCCTGAAACGATGATGTGCCGCAGCCGCCGGCCGAAGACCCGTTCCGCCGCCGCCCGGGGCGACAGGGAGGGATCGCGCTTGCGAAGGATGCGGACCCGCCGCAGCAGGGAATCGATGATGGCGGGCACCAGCCGCAGCACGGTAGGCTCAAAAAGCAGCAGCTCCTCCCCCAAAGCGGAAAGACGGCTGTTGAGGCACACGGTGACGCCGTCCTTCAGGTTTTTCAGGTAGTCGCAGGAGAAGCTGAAAATATGGTGCATAGGCAGCACGTTCAGGGCCACGTGGCCGCCCTCGAAGGTCATTTCCTTAAAACAGACGTTGGAGACGATGGCCCCGCTTGTCAGCATGGCTCCCTTGCGGACGCCGGTGGAGCCGGAGGTGTAGATGATGGCGGCGCGGCCCTCCGGCGTTTCCCGGGGGACGACCGTTTCCGGCGCGGGCAGCGTCTCCTCCGGCGCGGCGTCAAGGACAAAGCGGTCTTGCAGCAGCGGACAGGCCGAAAAAACGTGTTCCGATTCGCGTAAGGCGTCGTCGTAAAAAATGACGGCCGCGTCCGCGTCCCGCAGCAGACGGACAGTCTCCTCCGCCGGGGCGTC
>CAMJYF010000185.1 GCA_946409885.1 uncultured Clostridia bacterium
GACGCCATGGACCTCCTTCAGTTCCGGAATATCGGCGGGGGAGACGGTGATTCTGGAACTGACGCCATGGACCTCCTTCAGTTCCGGAATATCGGCGGGGGAGACGGTGATTCTGCCGTAGCCGGGTTCATTGCGGTACCGTTTGATACCCAATATCTCGCTGAAGTACAGCTCCACTACCGCGCCGAACATGGGGTGGCAGCGGGAATCGCAGCCGTCCCAGTTTTCCCACAGGGTGGTGGCACCGTGCTGTTTCATGTTGTAGAAGGAGACCTCCGTCTCGTTGGTCAGCAGGCGGAAGGCCAGCGAGCCATACCCCTTGCGCAAGAGTGTCTTCATCAGCAGATAGGTGCCGAAGATGCCCGTGTCATGCGCGCCCAGCGCATCGTATTTTGTCACAAGGTTGGTCAGCGTCCTTTCGTCCCCCAGGCCGATATCCAGCGCGTAGGCGTCCGCGCCCTGCACGCCGCCGCAAAAGCTGCCGGTGGCCTCGTCATAATAATGCCGGATCAGTGCGTCCGCGGACTGCGCAGCCAGTTTTTCATAAACGGCGATATCTTCCGTAGCGCCCAATACCGCGGCGGTTTTTGCCGTGATATCCGCGCACAGCTTCAGGAAATAGGTGTTGACGAAGGGCTCCGGGATCTCGTTTTTATTGTGCGGTGCGCACCAGTCCCCCAGGCACCAGCCGCCCTTTTCCGCGCTGGTGACAAGGCCGTCCTCACAGTGGCGCACCATGTAGCCCAGATAGGCCTTCATAGAGTCGTAGGAGACGGCCAGCATCTCCTGGTCGCCGTAGAACTGATAATAGCGCCACGGCAGAATGCAGGCCGCGCCGCCCCAGCCGCCGGGGCCGCCGCCCCCGCCGTAAAAGGGGGAGGTGTGCTGCACGTGGCCGCCGACCTTATCCTGGCAGTCGCGGATATCCCGCGCCCATTTGCGGTACAGCTCACGGGCGTCGAATACGCTCATCACCGCGCCGCAGGTCAGCTGGCCGTCGCCGGTGTAGCCCAGCCGCTCCCGGTGGGGGCAGTCGGAGGGCACACATCCGTGGACGTTGGCCTGCTGGGTACGCACGTAGGCGTCAAAGATCCAGTTCAGCGTTTCGTTGTCGCTGTGGAAGGAAGAAAGCCGCGGCAGATCAGTCTGCACCACCCGGTATTCCCTGATCTCCGCAATGCCCGTCAGCTCGATATACCGGGCCGCGTGCCAGGTGAAGTGGGGGTAGAACTCCTTTACGCCGGTTTCGGCAAAGACGAACCTGTCCCGCTGCATCCGGTTGGTGCCGCCGCAGTAGTGGAAGTTGAGGCTGCCGTCCTCGTTCAGCTCGTCCGCGTAGCGGGTCTCCGCCACCTCGTTGGTCCGCGCGTAGTCCGGGAAGGTGACCACCGCGTAGCCGGAGGCCTCCTCGCCGATGTCGTAGATTTTCCGGTCCCCGAAGGTGTAGATCACTTTGGGCACGATGGTCCGCGTTACCCTGTCCCGGGGAAAATCCGCCGGGCAGAGCTTTGCCTCCGGCGCGGGACGCGCGGCGGGCGTCAGCCATGCGCCGTCGTCGTACTCCGGCAGGTTCCAGTCCTTCTCATAGAGGGAGGCGTCCTGATACTCGCCGTAGTAAAGGCTGGATTCCCGGATAAAGCTGGTCTTCCATTTCGTGGTGGCGGGGGAGGAGACGATCTCCCGCGCCATTCCGTCTTCGTCCGTCAGGGTCAGGCGGAACACCAGCAGGTTGTCCCCCCATTTGCGCATACCCTCGTTGGGGCTTTTGTGCTGGCCGTACCAGCCCGGGCCGATGCGCACAGCCAGGGCGTTTTTGCCCTGGCGCAACAGAGACGTCACGTCGTATGACCCGTAGTAGATGCGGTACTCCATCTCGTCATAGATGGGCATATGGATAACGGTGAGGTCCCGCTTTTCGTAGTTGGACATGGGCGGGAAAAACCGGTCCTCGCTGAGAGGCGTACCGTTCAGATACGCCTCATAATAGCCCAGCGCGGTCATTTCCAGCGTGGCGGAGGCGACGCGGTCCGCCTCAAATACCGTCCGGGTGACGTTGACGTCCACCTCCGGGAAGGTCAGCCATTCGCAGCCGGAAAAGGGAGAGAGCGCATTGTTTTCCTGTTTCATCGTTTACCCTTTCAGCGGGATCACCGTAAAGCCGAAGGAGAGGCCCTTTCCGGCGTCAAGACGGTATTCCGCTCTGGTGTCGGGGCCGCAGCTGGAGCTGCCGATGCCCCGGACGAAGCCGTCCAGCGTCAGGAAGGTGGTATCCGCTTTTTTGATATCCTCCTGATGCTGCGCCTTGTCGATCATTTTCTGGGTGAAGTGATGCACGCTGAAGGCCAGCGCGTCGTCGGCGTAAATCCGCAGCAGGTTTTCGTCGCCGTCCGCCAGCTCGATCCACTTGGTGTCGCAGTGCATGCCGCTCTCCTGCGGGTAGACGTACTTTTCATACATCTCGTCCACGTTGGCGCTGTAAATGCCCACGGGGGCCTGCGCCTTGAAATCGGGCATGTTCTCGCTGTCGCCCCGGCCGTAATAGGTCACCCGGTCAAAGGCCTTGTCCAGCTCCACGGTCACGCCGAAGCGGGGCAGGTCGGTACAGGCGTCCTCCGCGGCCACGGTCAGACCGGCGCGGACTTCCATGGCGCCCAGGGAACTGAAGAGATAGGAAATGTTGAATTTATATTTGGTCTTTCTGTAATATTTCAGGTCGTAGCTGGCCTCTACCAGAATCTCGCCGTCCTCAATGTGGGCGTCAAAGCCGGTCAGGGTGCGTTTCAGGCTGTGCAGGCCGCTGTCGGCCCACTTGTCCCGCATGGCGGCGTCGTTGTCGATCAGCGCCCGGTACAGGTTGGGCAAAAAGCCGATCTCCTCCCTGGGCGTCACGTTCAGCAGCTGCTTGCCGTTGACCGTGTAGGAGGTCAGGTCGCCGGTGGCGGCGTTGAAGGCGGCGGCGCCGTTCTCGAACAGCACGGTCAGCACGCCGCTGTCGCTTTCCGCGGCGATTTTAGTGCCGATCTCGATATCGTACTCATAGGGCACGTCGTTCAGGGTCAGCTGCTCCACGGCGATCTCGCGGCCGTCGGTCTTATCCGTATAGATGAAGTTGAGGTGGCAGTCCTTGGCGGGGTCGAAATCCATGTGGTCGATGCGGACGCACTCCGCCGCCATGGGGGCCAGGCGCAGGTCCACCGTGCCGCATTCCTTTTCTTGGCCGTTTTCCAGCAGCACCCATTTCACCGCGATGTAATCGGAGGCGCGGAAGCGGTTGGTGTTCTCAAAGCAGTACAGCTTTTCCCCCGCCACGGAAGCGCGGATGGGGCGGTATACCGTTTTCATCTCCTTTGCGCCGGTGTGGGGCGTGCGGTCGGCGTACATCAGGCCGTCCACGCAGAAATGGCCGTCGTGCTGCTTTTCGCCGTGGTCGCCGCCGTAGGTATAGCGGTATTTGTACTTTTTGTCCCCGTCCGGATGGTAGACGGTGTGGTCCGCCCACTCCCAGACGCAGCCGCCCATGGAGTTGTCCCACTCATAGAACAGGTCCCAGTATTCCTCCATGTTGCCGGGGCCAACGCCCATGGCGTGGCAGTACTCGCAGAGATAGAAGGGGAATTTGGAATACTCGCGGCAGACCTTGCCGTTCCGCTCCCGCTTGTTCTTCATCATCCGCTCGATATCCTCGGTGGAGGTGTACATTTCGGAGATCACGTCATAGTGGAAGCGTCTGGTATGGATCACGCTTTCATAGTGCACCGGAATGGTCGTCCCGGTGGATTTCAGGAACTGATAGCACTTGTCCTGGCACTTGTAGCCGCCGGACTCGTTGCCCAGGGACCACATCAGGATGCTGGGGTGGTTGCGGTCCCGGTAGTACATGCGCTTCACCCGGTCCACGTAGTGCTTGGCCCAGGCGGGGTTGTGGCTGATGTAGCTCATGTCGCCGGCCATCTCGCAGCAGCCGTGGGTCTCGATATCGGCCTCGTCCACGATGTACATGCCGATGAGATCCGCCATGATGAGGAAGAAGGGGTCCGGCGGGTAGTGGGAGGTGCGCACCGTATCCACGTTCAGGGATTTCATGATCCGCAGGTCCTTTTCCATGTCTTCCAGCGACATGGCGTAGCCCTTGTAAAGATCGGTGTCGTGGTGGTTCACGCCCTTGCATTTGATGGGCCTGCCGTTGAAATAGAACACCGGGCCCTTGATCTCGATGGTCTTGAAGCCGGTCACGTTGCGGACGGTCATTTCACCGCCGTCGGCGCCGGTTACGGTGAGGTACAGCGTATAGCAAACGGGTACCTCCGCGTTCCATTCGGTCACGTCCATCACGCCAAAGTCAAGGGCCTCCTCGCCCTTGCCGTCAACGGTTTTCAGCAGCGCGCCGTCGGGGCCGTACAGCTCCGCTGTCACCGCCGCGTTTTTATCGCCGCCAAGCGTAGGCAGCACCCGCAGGGAATAACCGCCCTCCGCCTTCTCCGTTTTTACCTCGTAATCGTATAAATAGGTCCTGCCGTATTCGTACAGCAGCACGTCGCGGAAGATGCCGTTGTCGCGGAACATGTCCTGCGCCTCCAGGAAGGAGCCGTTGCACCACTTGAAGGAGACGGCCAGCAGCTCGTTGGCGCCCTCCGTCAGCAGGGAGGTGATATCGAATTCCGCCGTGTTGTGGCTGCCCTCGGAATAACCGACGAACTTGCCGTTGACGTAGAGGGACAGGTTGTTGGACACGCCCAGGAAAGAGATGATCGCCGTATCGGCCACCTTGTCCAGCTCAAAAATCTTGCGGTACACGCCCACGGGCATATCCTCCGGAATCTCCGGGGCCAGGGTTTTGAACTGGTAG
>CAMJYF010000186.1 GCA_946409885.1 uncultured Clostridia bacterium
GCCCGGCGTGATCTATTACTACTGCGCCGTCTGCTCCCAGCCCCTGGGGCGGGAAACCTACCGGCGCTTCCGCACGGAAGGAGAGGAAATCACCTTCCTGACAGAAACGCCGGATAAAAACGGCACGGTCCGCTTTACGGTGAACAGCCCCGCGGGGGAAGCGGTCCGCGTGACCTGCTCCTCCGCCACGGCAGGGGAGATCCCCGTGACAAAGACCGGCGTGGTATACTCCTTCACGATACCGGCAAATATCCCGGCGACGGAAGCGGTCGTTATCAGAGCGGAGAGGTGAAACGAGAGCGGAGTGCGGAGATAATTCGCGAGGTAACCCTGTAGGGGCGGGCACCGACCGCCCGCATTCCCTTACGCGACCCCTGTAGGGGCGGGCGCCGACCGCCCGCATTCCCTTGCCCGCCCCTACGGTTCGGCAATCCCCATTGTATCCCACGCCTTTGCGTAAAATCTTTTTTCGGCAACGTACAATACAACGACCTGTTCCCGGCACATCCCCGGCAACAGGTCGTTGTGATATGTATCATATTGCTCGGCTTTCGGTCCTGAAAACGGGGCGGCGTTGTCCGGTTTTATCTCCGCACTCCGCACTCCGCTCTCTCACTCCATCCCCCTGATGACCTCGTCGATCTTGTGGGCGGTTTTGATGAAGTCCTCCTCCGTAAAGCCCTTGGTGGTCATGGGGGCGGTGCCGATGCGCACGCCGCTGGCCTTCATGGGGGAGCGTTTTTCGCCGGGCACGCAGTTCTTGTTCAGCGTGATGCCGTGGCGGTCCAGCTCGTCCTGCACGGCCTTGCCGGTCAGGTGCGGATGGGTACGGGAGAAATCCACCAAAAACAGATGGTTATCCGTGCCGCCGGTGACCACCTCGTACCCCATGCGGATGAACTCGTCGCACATGGCGCGGCAGTTGTCGCGCACCCGGAAGATGTAGTCCCGGTATTCCTCGGTGCAGGCTTCCTCCGCGGCCACGGCCTTGCCCGCGATCACGTGCTGCAGCGCGCCGCCCTGGGTGCAGGGGAAAATGGCGCTGTCCACCTTTTTCGCCAGCTCCTTTTTGCAGAAGATCATACCGCCCCGGGGGCCGCGCAGGGTCTTGTGGGTGGTGGTGGTGATGATATCCGCCAGCCCGAAGGGGGAGGGATGCACCCCCGCCGCGATCAGCCCCGCGATGTGGGCCATATCCACCATAAAGTACGGGTGATAATCCGGGTCCTTGGCATTGGCGTCGGCGATGATCTTGGCGATGCGGTCAAACTCGATTATGCGGGAATAGGCGCTGGCCCCGGCCAGGATCAGCGCGGGACGGAACTGCTCCGTTTTGGCGGCAATGTCGTCGTAATCGATGTAGCCGTCGGCGGTGACGTTATAGAACACCATGTTGAACAGCTTGCCGGAGAAGTTGACCGGGCTGCCGTGGGTCAGGTGGCCGCCGTTGTTCAGGTCCATGGCCAGGATGGTGTCGCCCATCTGCAGCACGGACATGTACGCCGCCAGATTGGCCGAAGAGCCGCTGTGGGGCTGCACGTTCACGTGGTAATCGGTGTGGAACACCTCGCGCCACTTGTCGCAGCAGTATTCCTCTATCTCGTCCACGATGTGGCAGCCGCCGTAATACCGCCCGGTGTTGCCGGAGGTACGCACGGAGGGATAGCCCTCGGAATACTTGTTGGTCAGGCAGGACCCCACCGCCCGCATCACGTCGGGGCTGACGAAGTTTTCGCTGGCGATCAGCTCAATGGTGGTGTTCTGCCGGTTCTGTTCTTTCTCGATCAGATCGAATACTTTGGACATGGCATCTCTCTCCCGTTTATTATTGCGGTAGCGCGGCACCTCAGTGCCGCTCTTGACCAAATGTTACTTTTTTATATGCTCCAAAACCTTATGACCAGGTATTGCTGAATGGTTTGTTTGTGTAAATAGCGGCACTGAGGTGCCGCGCTACCGGATGTCAGCCGGAAAGACCGCGTTCGTCAAAATCAAACACCGTCTGCAGGGCGATCTCCACGCCCTTTTGTATGGTGGTGGGCATGATGTTGTCGGCGGTATCCAGCCGGGTGTGGTAGTACCGGGCCGGGGCGGGGTCCATGGCCACAAAGGCCGCCGCCCTGCAGCCCGCCCTGCTGGCGGCCGCCGCGTCGGTGGAGCCCAGCGGAATGGAGCCGAAGGGCACGTCCTTCCCGCACTGTTTCGCGGCGTTCTGCACCAGACGGCACACGGCGGGGTCGTTTTTCACCAGGCCGTTCAGGTCGTTGGTGTAGATCTCCATAAACTCCTCGTCCCGCACGGTGTCAAAACCCACAAACACCGTCTCCGCGCCGTCGTTCAGCAGCTCCGGATGCGCCTTGAAAAAGGCCTCCGCGCCACGCAGGCCGCACTCCTCGCCGCCGGTCAGCAGGGCGATCACCTCGGTGTTCTCAAAGGAGATATCGTTGTCGGACAGGAATTTCAGCACACTGGCCGCCACGTAGCTGCCGGACAGGTCGTCGCTGGCGCCGTCCACGTAGCGCTTGCCGTTGGTAAAGGCGAACAGTGCCGCAAAGCCCGGCGCGAAGGCCAGCTGGCTCAGCGCCATGCCCTTCTTCAGCTTCTGATTTTGGGAGGCGAGCGATACCGCGGTGGAGGCGATCCCCCCGGCCAGCCCCGCCACGGCGTAACCCGCCACGGTCAGCACGCCCTTGGAGCCCAGCCGGTAGGTGTAGGTCCACTCCGGCGCGGAATCCGTGTGGCCGGAGAGGATGATGCGGCGTTTGGTTTCGCCTTTTGCCTTTCGCACGGCGATCACGTTGCCGGATTGCTTTTTGGGGAACAGCGGGTCCAGGGGCTTTTTGTATACCCCGAATTCGCCCAGCAGCGCGCCCACGGCGGCGGCGATCATCCCCGCGGAAGCTGCCGCGGGCAGCCTGGTCTTTTTCAGCGCACCGGCGATGTTGGCTGCGGTGGAGGCCAGCAGCAGCCCGCCCGCGATGGGCACAAAGGCCATAAAGGCGTCCGGGTGAACGTCGAAGGTCTCCCGCGCCACGGTATCGGCAAAGGGCTTCAGCGTGGCGGCAAGATAGTCTTGCGTCAGCTTTTCCGCTCCTCCGCCGCACTTGCGGGGGCCGTAGGTGTTGCAGATATGGTCAATGCCGTCCGCCGCGAACTGCGCGTAGTCGGACAGAGTGTGCTTGGAGTTTTCTAAAACGCTTCTGAAATTCATGGCTCTCCCCCTATATTGATAATGGGCAATGCGCAATGTGCAATGAGCAATGTCGGAAGGGCTTCGCCATTACCCGATTATATGGAGATTACAATTCATTGCACATTGCTAATTGCTAATTGCTAACTGCTAACTGCCAATTCATTCTCCTCATGCCGCTTCTGGCGGATCTCCTCCAGCTCTCTGTACATCTGCTCTTTCTTTTCTCCCTCGATATCATAGAAGAACTTGAGCACCAGGGCGCGCAGCAGATTGGTCAGGGCGTAGCCGAACAGCAGGAAGGCCAGCAGCCACAGGCAGGTGTTGAGGTAGGCTTCCCGGGACAGCACGCCGGAGGCGATGCGCTCCTGGATCACGTCCACCAGCTCTCTGGTGGAGTCGTCGTTGGTGGGGTAGGCGATCCAGACCAGGATATAGGGGATCAGCAGGTCCTTGACGTAGGTGAGGGCGGAGTTGATCCAGCCGGGGACGATGCCCTGCACGGCTTCCATCCGCTCGCCGGTCTGCCATTCCAGATAGTCCATATACTCCACGGTGTAGTGGCTCATGGAAAGCTCCTGGAAGCCCACGCCCACGCCGAAGAGGAAGTAGAAGATGTAGAAGAAGATGGCGGTGCCGCCCTCCCAGAAGTTGATGCCCGCCACCTTTTCACCGTAGCACAGGCCGAACAGCACCGCGGCGGCGGAGATGGAATAGATGCCGCAGAACTTCAGGATCTTGGTAGGCTCCTTTTTGCGGGCGATAATGCCGCACAGCACGTTGCCTACCACGGTGCCCGCAGCCGTGGGCACCGTCAGCAGGATCACGTGGGAGGAGCCCACGGTGATGCCCGCCAGCAGCGTGGACCACTTGCCAAGGCCCGCGAACACATTGACCCAGGTGAAATACTGGTACGCCCGGTAGTTTTTGTATTTGAACAGCTGCAGCAGGGATTTGGACAGCTTTGTCTTTTCTTTTTTCGGCAGCTCAATGCGCTCCTTGCAGAATACGCCCACCATCAGGTTGCCAATCAGCGTAAGGCCCGCGGCAAACAGCGTCAGCACCACGTAACGGTTGGCGTAGCGCGGGTCGCCCTTGGGCACGAACAGCTTGAAGATTTCCGGGCTGAGATAGGCGAGGCCGTAGCCGAGATAATAGGAGATCTGCCACAGCGTGGCCAGGGTCTTTTTCTCTTTGCCGTTGGGGGTGATGACCTGAATGATGTTCTGGCTTAAGGTGTTGAAGGCGTTCAGCACCGTCTGGAACGCGGCGATGCCGTAGCGCAGCCACGCCATCTGCTCCACCGTCCAGCCCTTGGGCACCCAGTAGAAGGAGATGGTCATCAGGAAATAGGGGATCATGATGATCAGGTACCACTGGCGGTAACGGCCCCATTTTGTCTTCCACTTCTGCACGATGATACCGGCCACCAGCGGCATGATGATGCCCAGCACGGTGGAGATGGTGATCTGCCGGGCGGAGATGGAGGCGATCTGCGAGGTGGTCACCTGCGGGAAATCCGCAAAGAACAGCTCGTACAGGAAGGTGGCGGCCAGCGTGCCCGTCAGGGTGGTGCCGAACATGCCGCCGATGCGCGAGAGGATCAGCGAGACGTATTCCAGCCTGGTGATGTTTTTCTGTTCATCCGGCGGCAG
>CAMJYF010000187.1 GCA_946409885.1 uncultured Clostridia bacterium
CCTTGGGGGCGTCGGTATCGGAGGCCTTGGGGGCGTCGGTATCGGAGGCCTTGGGAGCGTCCGTATCGGAGGCCTTGGCGTCGGTGCCGGTCGCATCGGTGTTCGTTGCGTCAGTGATGGTTGCGGCTTTGTCGGCTGTATCCAGCAGGTCGACAACCTTGTTGCCGATGGCGGCCGCGAAGCACACGGTCAGCGTTACGACAAGCACCGCAGCAAACAGTGTCAGAAGTTTCTTTTTCATGTTCTTTTACCTCTCTTTATTTTTTTATTGTGGTACGGTATCAATCGGCGTGTTTCCTTTCGCGGGGATCAGCTCCCGCGTCTGGGTCAACGCCAAAAAAACGAAAAACAGGGGCGTGGTAATCGCCTGGGAAATGTTGATAAAGGATTGCGCCAGGTAGCACACGCAGGCCAGTGCGGCGGCCTTCTGAAACCGATCGCCTTCCCTGAAGCCGCTTTTGACGGCATTGCCGACAAAAAACAGATAAGAAAGCAGGCCGACCAATCCCTGGGTGATAAGATACTGCAAAAACTCGTTGTGGGCGTTGTCATAAAACGGCATTCCCAACCGCTTGGTATCTTTGCTGAAATACTGCTGCATCAGGCTGCCGACGGTTTCCTGCCCGGCGCCGACCAGCTTTTGCAGCAGCGTGAACTCTCTAAAATAAAGCCGCGTCATCCTGGTCCAGACGAATCCTCTGGTGGAACCCCAACCGTTGCTGTACCGCAGCACCCACTTCAGCGCGCCCAGGTCGGTCTGCCTATCGAAAAAGGTGAAGTAGATAAAGCAACCGACAAAACCGCAGACCACGACACCCGCCGCAACGGCCACCACGCGTTTTAGGTTCCGGAAAAAGCTTTCGGTGACGCCGCATCTGAGCGTGATTACATAAAACACGGCGCACACTGCAATCATCGCTGCGGTAACCAGTGGATGGATCAGCAAGTCAACAATAACAGATTTCGTCTGGGACAACGGGGCGTTGCGGCGCTTCACGCACCATATCACAAACGCCGCGGCAAAAAGCAGCGTTACATTCTGCAAAAAGGTAAGAAAGCCCTTTTTTTCGCCGGCTTTGGTGAAATACAGAATCAGAAACACAACGGCGATCACCAGCAGAGCGCCCTCCGACCGGCAGGCGAAGATACTGGTGAATCCCATAAAGGAGACCGCGTTCCAGAAGATCTTTTCCCGGGACGACGGGGCCGTAAAGGACAGGTACATGGAAAAGGGAACCGCCAGCGCCAGATAGGAATAATAGACGTCCTTGTTGCCCAGCAGCGCCATAAAGCTGCTTTTGACGGTATCCTTTGTTCTGTCATACAGGTGCAGCGGGTTCAGACCGCCGAACTGCAGCAGCGCGATCAGGCACATGCCGATGACGCTGACGCCGAATATGACCGCCGTCGGTGTGGTCATCCGGCAGAAGCGGGATACGCACAGGTACGCCATCCCGATAAACAGGAACGTCAGCAGACCCATATAGCGGCCCTGCGCGCCGACCAGGGAATCCTTCGGCGATACGGCCGCCACCCACGAAACCACGGAGGAGGCCATAAAAATCGCCAGAAACAGCTCGGTGGGGTTCTTCCGGAGCAGCCGCGTCTCCGTCCGTTTCCGGTTGACGAAAAAGGCGATGAGGCAGCCGACGGCGAAGAACAGGGTGATCCCGTAGAAGAACAGCGCCTTGGCCCGCGTCATGGTAAAGTAATGATCCTTCAGAAAATAAGGATAGGCGCACAGGAACAGCACCAGGCCGAAGCCGGTGAACACTGTCAGCGCATTCAGCTGCTTTGTACGGTTCTTTGCCAAAACGGGTCGACTCCTTTCCCGATATTCTGTAATTATATCCGTTGGGAAAAGAAAAGTCAATAGTAAACGGCCAAATCCTCTTTTTTCAGCATTTTCCCTGAAATGGAAAGAAAAAAAGCGGCAAAACCGAATCAATCAGGGAAAAACGCTTGAAATGCGCGGTGGAATCATGTATAATCTAAAATCAGATAAATATAATTGCCGGAGGAATTGCAATGAAATCACTGTGCAAAAGAATCCTCGCGCTGGTTCTGTGCGCGGCAATGGCGGCGTCGCTCGCCCTGCCCGCCTTTGCGGTGGAGGTCAGCGTCAATCCGATTATATATGTGGCCGACATGGAGGATATCGACCTCTATGAATATCCCGACACGCTCAATCAAAAGGTTGTTTTTGATATGGATTCCGCGGAGTTCAGATCCGCCGTCCTCAAGATGCTGTCGGGCGTCATGATGTCTGACGACAAAGGGGCGGCCGCCGCGGCGACGGACGTGATCAACGGTCTCAACGCCATCTTCAGCCCCATTGCCTGCGGCGCCACGGGGCGGTCGAAAAATCCCGCGGTGGGGCCGCTGCAGTATACGCTGCCCCTGTCCCAGTATCCCAACGAGCCGATCAACACCGCCACGGTAAGCGCCATCGCGGACGCGGTCTCCTCCAGGGTGGACCGGGATCACTTTTACGTCTTCCAGTACGATTGGCGGCTGGACCCCACGGAAAACGCCGAATCGCTGCGCCGGTATATCGAAACGGTCATCACCAAAACCCGCTGCAACGCCGTCACGCTGGTATCCGCCGGTTACGGGGGCGTTGTGACCAACGCCTATCTTTATAAATTCCGCAACCACGCCGCGCAAAACGTTTTTTCCTGCGTGTTCCTGGATTGCCCCCTGATGGGCAACGCCCTCGTCGGCGACGTCATGAAGGGCAAGATCGTGAAAAAGGCGGAGGACAACGGCAGCATGACCGCCAACTGGAGCACCATTATGGGGAAGGAACGCGGCGACGCGATTCTGCGGTATATGAACGACGATCCCAACAATATCATCAAATCCCTCTCCAACGGTCTGTTCGGCACCAGTCTGGAGGGGCAGATCATCGGCGTATTCGCCAAATATCTGGGGCTGGATATTCTGGAAAGCGAAGGCACGCCCTCCAAGCTAGCCAAATCGTACAACAATTTCTTTTTGCTGGCGGGGGAGAATATCTACGCCTCCTGCCTGCGGGAATACCTGCGCGCCATGCCCGGCCTGTGGGCGCTGGTGCCCACCCAGGACTACAGGGCCGCAATGACCTTCCTTTATCAGGACGCGATCGTTGATTATGAGTGTTCCAAGCGGATCGCCAACGCCCGCGCGGTGACGGACAACACGATCAACACCCTGAAATACGCCAAGGCGGACGGCGTCAAAACGTACGTGGTGGCAGGCTACGGCAGGCAGATCCTGCCCGTCACCATCAGCGTGAGCGACCTTTCCGACGGGTTTGAATCCACCAAATACGCCTCCGCCGGCGCCGTTACCAAAGAGTGCCCCGCCGATTGGCCCTATCAGATCAACTGCACGCAAAGCACCTTCCACGTCCACCGCTCGCCGGATAACGACATCGAGGCCTCCACCTGCGCCCTGCCGGAGAATACCTGGTTCATCAAGGACCTGAAGCATCTGGATTTCCAGTATGCCACCGCTGCACGGTTTGTGGCGTGGCTGGCCACCTCCAACACCCAGCGCAACGTGTGGGAGGCGGCGGATTACCCGCAGTATATGGTCTATTCCAAATACCGCAAGGATATCTCCCCCTATTCCAATAACGGCGGCGCCGCCGACGGCGACCACGTGCTGGGCGATATCGACCTGGACGGCGTGATCACCCCCGCCGACGCCCGCGCCGTGCTGCGCATCGCCGTGGGACTGGATACTCCCTCCAAAATGATGCGCACCGTAGCGGACGTGGACGGCGACGGCGAAGTGCTGCCCGCTGACGCCCGCCTGGTCCTGCGCTACGCTGTAGGCCTGATCTCCAACTTCCCGGCGGACGGCTATTGATCCCCGCCAAACACGTCTGATGAATACAAAAAAGGCTCCGTCCGTTTGTCGGACAGGGCTTTTACTCTTTTTTCAAAAAAACGCCTTTTGTCATTAAACAAAAGACGTTTTTTTGATGTATAAGACTACCCAAAAGGTACGAAACATATATTCAAATAATTCCTGACTATATCTCGGCCTGTACAGATCAAACTGCTCAGGAATCGTATCAAAGATTCTTCTGAATTCCACGCAAACACCTCCACCGATTCCAATGCGTCAATTTGACTCCATATTCTGTTTTGCTGTATTAACTGAAGAAATAATCAATCTGCGAATAGAGCCGCAATCGTGAAGCAAAGCAGAAACAGTTTCATCTTTACGTATCTCTGCCCTTTCCAGCAATTCAAGCCAGTATTCTGTTTCATAACATTCTTTCAGCGCAATTTGAAATTTTGCGATAAAATCCGGTCTGCTGTGCGCGTAGTTCGCTTCGCGAATGTTTGCGCCGATACTGGTGGCGGAGCGTTCCAACTGATAAACAAGGGAATAATGCCCTTTTATATTATCACACAATCTCAGTACATTAACGGCAAAATCCATTGAGAGCGCGGCAAGTTTGCTTTCAGCCATAGGGATCACCTCTTAAACATCATATCATATGGACCCTGAAAGAGCAGCAGTGAAATCGCGGCTTCCGCCACGGTGAAATCAAAGGCTCACGCCTTTGGTGAAATCGTTCGGCTTTGCCTCTCGGTGAAATGAAATCCGTCCTGCACCCCGCACGGCGGGATTTCACCGCAACGCGATTTCACCCACCGAAGGTGGATTTCACCCGTCCGTAAGGACGGATTTCGTTGAAAAAAGCGCTTTTGTCCGGTAGACAAAAAGCGCTTTTTTCATGGCTAAAGATTGCTATTTTAACAAAATGGGGGCAATCGTTATCTTTCTAAAACCCAAGCGTGAGATCTCCTCTTTTTTTGGAATA
>CAMJYF010000188.1 GCA_946409885.1 uncultured Clostridia bacterium
GCGTTATTTCAATGGTATGATTCTGTCGAACCTTGTTCATATATCAACCGTATGACGGCGTGGTACGCCGTGCTACCTGAAGTAACTTTCCCCTCGAAGCGGCACTGAGGTGCCGCGCTACCGCATGGGCAAACAGCTCGCTAAACTTCAATTTGTCGATTTGATTGAAATCCCACAAAAATCCGTGAAGAGTCACAAAAAACGCGCCGTGGATCCGTTGCGATCCACGGCGCAGGGCCGATTGATAACGTTCATCCCGGATGGTTGCGGCATCCGGCGTTTTTTTTGCACCCCGATAAATCCCGATTCCTGCCTCCCGCAGTTTCCCGCGAAGCGTTCTTTGCTTCTCTCCGGCGGGGCAGGGCGGCTCTGTCCGGGCTGTGGAGGCGGTCTGCCTCAAAGAGCGGCCTCCGGCAACCGCCCGGAACCCGCTCCCCAATGCCCATGGCCGCGCCGCCGTCAGGTGGATTCTATCGTCAGGATATCGGAAAAGCCCGTCATCTCAAAAATATCCATCACTTCGTCGCAGACGTGTAGCACCTTCATTTCGCCCTGTTTTGCCATGATTTTCTGTAATTTCAGAAAAACGCGGAGGCCGGCGGATGAGGTGTAGGGCAGATCCTTCAGGTCAAGGACCAGTTCCCTGACGCCCTCAAGGCTGCCGGTCACCGTTTCCTCAAATTCCGGCGCGGTGACGGTGTCCAGTTTGCCCGCGGGCAAAACGGTCAGTCTGTCGTTTTCTTTCTTCAGTTCGATCTGCATGCTGACGTCTCCTTTACGATGCTGTTTTCAGGTTGGTCTGTTCAAAGGCGGCCCTCGCCGCCTCCGTTGAACGGTGTTCTTTATTATAGCAGAAAAAAAGACCGCGGTCAATACGGCGGCCGGAATCATTTCACTTTTCTGCCGGATGGAACAAATTGGCAGTTTGGCGAGGTAACCCTGTAGGGGCGGGCACCGACCGCCCGCAACCGTAATCATTTTAACCACTTTTCACTTGAGGGCGTTTAACGGGCGGTCAGTGCCCGCCCCTACAACGCGACAAATCCCCCTTTGTCATGGCGCGGGGGAAAATCTTTCAATTTTTGCCATTGGGCGGCGGCCGGGGCCCTGCCGCCCCGCGCGAAAAAACAGACGCGGTTTCTTTCTGTTACGGATTGAAAAACGCGCGGCCATGCATTATAATAATAAAAAAAACGGCAATCCGCCGCCGCACGCCGCGAAAGGCGGCTGCGCGCGGTATATCAGACGCAAACAACGGAAAGGGAAGACAAAATGACGCGATACGGATGGACGGAACAATACCTGACGCGGGACGGCAGGCCCTGGCTGCCGGTGATGGGGGAATTCCATTTTTCCCGCTACCCTCACCGCTATTGGCGGGAGGAGCTTGCAAAGATGAAGGCGGGCGGCGTGGAGATCGTTTCCACCTACCTGTTCTGGAACCACCATGAAGAACGTCCCGGCGAGATCCGCTGGGACGGCGACCGGGATATCCACGGTTTTCTGCGCTGCTGCCGGGAGGTTGGTCTGCTGGCCTTTCTGCGCCCCGGGCCCTGGTGCCACGGGGAGGCGCGCCACGGCGGCTTTCCGGACTGGCTGCTGGAAACGGGCTGGCGGTTGCGGTCCGACGCCCCCGGGTATCTGGGGGCCGTGAAACGCTTCTGGTCGTCTTTGTACGAACAGGTGGAAAGCGACCTGCCGCAAAACGGCGGCCCGGTGATCGGTATACAGATCGAAAACGAATACAGCGGCGGCGGCGAGGGGCGCGGCGACGGGCACATCCGCACTCTGACCCGGATGGCCCGGGAGATCGGGTTTGACGCGCCCTATTGGACCGCCACCGGCTGGGGCGGCTATATAGGCGACCTGCTGCCCGTCAGCGGCGGCTATGTGGAGGCCCCCTGGGATTCCTCCGTGGAGGAGCTGCCCGCCAACGACTGCTTTATCTTCGCGGATAAGGAGCACCTGCCCAACATCGGCACCTACCGGTTCGATCCCTCCCGTTTTCCCTTCCTCACGGCGGAGCTGGGCGGCGGGGTGCAGGTCACCTACAACCGCAGGCCCCGGGTCAGCGGGACGGATACCGGCGCGAACTCTCTCACCAAGCTGGGCAGCGGGGCCAATCTGCTGGGCTATTACGTCTATCACGGCGGCACCAACCCGGTGGGGGAACGCACCACGCTGCAGGAGAGCCGGTCCGTGGGGAACAGCTGTGACCTGCCGGTGCTTTCCTACGATTTTCAGGCCCCCCTGCGGGAATACGGCGGCGCGGCGGACAGCTACCGGGAGATCCGTATGCTGGCCCTGTTCCTGCGCGATTTCGGCGAAACGCTGGCCCCCATGGACGCCCTGATCCCCCCGGACGCCCCGCGGGACCCGGAGGAGACCGCCACGCTGCGCACGGCAGTGCGGACCGACGGCCGGTCCGGCTTTTTGTTCATCAATAACTACCAGCGCCGCCGGACCATGCCCACCCACGAAAACGTCCGCCTGCGGGCCGGGGACGTGGATTTTCCGGCCATTACCGTTCGGCCCGGCGAATATTTCTTTCTGCCGTTCCATATGAAGCTGGGGAATACGGAGCTGGTCAGCGCGGCGGCCACGCCCCTGTGCCGCCTGCGGGACGGGTTCGTCTTCTATGCGGACCGGGACCCGCAGTACCGCTGGAACGGCCCCGCGGCCAGTGTGCTGACCCTCTCCCGGCAGGACGCGAAAAACGCCGTCAAGGTCCGCTTTGACGACGAGTACCTGCTGATCTGCGAGCAGCCCGTGATCGAAACGGAACAGGGCGTGTTCTGCCTGGCCCGGAGGGATATCGAACTGAAGTGCTTCCCCCCGCTGCCGGGCGGCGAAGGGACCGCGGAAGGGTCCCTCGCCCGGTACACGCTGCCGCTGCCGCCCTCACAGGTGCGGCTGCGCGTGAACCCGAAAATGCCCATGAGCGACCTCTACCGGGAGTATGAGCTGCTGCCGGAAGGGGAGGTGACCGGGGACGACCTGTTCCTGACGGTGGATTACGAGGGCGACCAGGCGGAGCTGCTGCTGGACGGCCGCAAAGTGGCCGATGATTATTACCGGGGCGAGCCCTGGGAGATCGGCCTGAAACGGTGGAACTTCCCGAAGACCCTGCTGCTGCGGATCTTCGCCCTGCCCCAGGGCGCGCCGGTCTTTACGGACGAGCCGCTGACCTATGAAAACGGCCGGGCGCTGCGGCTGAACGGCGTTACGGCGCGGGAGGAATTCCGGGTCCGCCTCTCGCCGGAGACGGTCCGCGCGTCCGTGAAAAGCGTTCCGCCGGGCGGCGCCGCCCCGTCCGCCGCCACTGAAACAGCTTGACAGATCCTGTTTTATCCATTACACTGAAGGGGAACGGAAAAGCGCCTTCGGCATGGCGCGGCCGCCGTATCTCCATTCCATGGGAAAGGACGGAAAATACCATGAAACACACTGCCAGAAAATTTGCCCGGCTGATGGCCCTGCTGTGCGCCGCGGCTCTGCTGCTTGGCACGGTCGCCGTCGCGGGGGCTGTCGCGCCGCCTGTTTTCGAGTACCTGACCTGCCCGGAGGAGGCGCTCAGCCCCTTTACGGAGGACCTGCTTGACAGGGCGGGCCCGGGGGACGACCTGCTGTCCAACCGGGGCTACGAGGAGACCGGCCTTTACCTTTCGCCCTACTGGACCTGCCGCGCGGCGAGCCGGGAGGTGCCGGTGTACGCCGCCATGTGCTACGACGGCGTGCCCAACAAGGGCGTGCTCAGTTCCTTCGTCTACCTGTTCGTCAGCGACTTTGCCGACGGCATCACGTTGGAGCTGGACCGGGGCGAGAAGGTGAAAAACGCCGTCGTTCTGCCCACCACCCTCGGCGCGGCGGCGACAGTATCCGGCAGCACGGTGCGCTTTACCGCCCAAAAGACCGGTATTTACACCTGCCTGATCAACGACGACAGCCTGCTGGACGCCGTTACGGTCTTTGTGCGGGACTGCCCGGATGAGGAGGCGGAGATCGCCGCTTACCGGGAGAAATACGGCGCGGACCGGGTAAAGGTGTTCGACCCCGGCCGGTACGATCTTGACTACATCGACACGGCCAACATCGACGCCCTGTATTTCCGCCGGGGCGCGTATCTCTGCGCCACGCATCTGTACGATATCCGCAAGGAGGGCGACGTTGCCAGACCGCGCACGTTCCTGGACTTCTACAACAAGACCGGCGCGGTGATCGACGGCTTCGGCATCCTCGACTTCAACCGGGTGGACCGGAACGAGATCGGCTATATCACCATCAGCTACTGCACCGACTGCTCCGTGGAGGGCCTGCTGTGCCTGAACCCCGCGAGCTGGAATTTCGCGACACACGCCGTCAACGGTTTGAAGGTGCGCGATATCGCCGTGTTCGGCTACCGCACCAACAGCGACGCCCTCAACGTCTGCTGCTCCGAAAACGTGACGGTGAGCGACTGCTTCGCCCGCAGCGGCGACGATTCCTTCAGCGCGAAGACCACCGCCCCGGGCATTCCCCTGCGGCACGTCCGCTTTGAAAACTGCGTGGGCTGGAGCGACAAGTGCCGGGCCTTCGGCATCACCGGCGAGGTCTACAGCCCCATTGAGGACGTGGTGTTCGCCGACTGCGCGGTGATCTACCGCAACGCCACCTGGGATAACGACCGGGTGTGCTCGCTGGCCGTTTCGGTGGAGTACGGCGGCGCGGCAATCAACGACGTGGTGTTTGAGAACATCGAGATCTACCACGATACGGGCCGGGCCATCTTCGTGCTGGTGACGAATAAGGAGCTGCGGGACGTGAAAATGAAGG
>CAMJYF010000189.1 GCA_946409885.1 uncultured Clostridia bacterium
ATAATGGGTAAAATCAACCTATCAACATGATGGGTGATACAAAAAAAAAAACCATAGGGGGCGTATCGTTTATGCAAAACAAAAAACTGCTGCGCACCGTGATGGCGGCGCTGTTCGCGGCGCTGGTATGCGTGGCCACCGTCGCCGTGCGCATCCCCATCCCGGCCACCCAGGGCTACGCCAACCTGGGCGACGCGCTGGTGCTGCTGGCTGCCTTTTTCCTTGGCCCGCTGTACGGCGCTCTGGCGGCGGGCGTCGGCTCCGCGCTGGCGGATCTCTTTGCCGGATATGCCCTTTACGCGCCGGGCACCGCGGTGATCAAGGGCCTGTGCGCCGTGACCGCGGCGCTGCTGCTGCGGCGGCTGGGGGGCCGTCTGCGCTGGGCGCACGTTCCGGCCGCCGTTGTGGGCGAGTGCGTGATGGTGGCCGGCTATTTTTTGTACGAAAGCGCGCTGCTGGGCTACGGTCTTGCCGCGGCGGGCAGTATTCCCGCCAACGCGGCGCAGGGAGCGGTGGGCGCGTTGGCGGGCGTGGTGCTGTATCAGGCGCTGCGCAAGGTGCCGCAGCTGCGCCGGTATCTCGGGGAGGATTGACGGCCGACGGCCATTTCGCCAATGAGGCTGTGTACCGTCCCTGTCAGGGGAGCAGCGCGATCTCCCCGTTGTACTCGTCCACGCCGGTATGGCCGATGGATTGCCGCACCAGCTCCTGCACGTCCAGCCCCTTTTTCTTTTTCACGATCTTCAGGATGGGGGAGAACCTTCCGAGGATGCCCATGACGGCGGCGTATTCCGGCGTGCCCTCCACGTAGGGGGCGTTCCCCGCGAAGATGTTGCGCACGATGGCCAGCAGCAGCTCCCGCAGGGGGCGGTCTTTGATGCTGCCGTCGCATTTCACGTGGAAGAACTTACATACCGAGCCCACTGTGGCCCGGTCTATTTTTTTGCCCATCGCGCCAACGATTTTCACCACGGCGCCGCTGGGGTTCTTCATGCCGAGCTTTCCCAGCAGACGGGTGGGATCGTCCTTGGCGTAGGTCAGGTAGTTGTTGATCATACTGTCGAACTGGCGGCGGAAATACTGCTCGTTGGTCAGCCCTTCCATATCCCATTCAAAGGGCGGCACCGGAATGGTCTCATACCGCACCGTCTCCGGCGATAGCACCGTCACCAGTCTTATGCTGGCCGGGTCGCCGATGAGCGAACCCGTGCAGATATCCCAGAACCGGTTGCCCGCCTCGGTGGTTTTGCATTTCACGCTCTGGTTGTGCATGTGGCCGGTAAAGCACAAATGCACGCCCTCGTCCGCCAGCATGGTGGTCACGGCCTCGTGGTCCGGGTTCATGCAGTTGCCGATCAGCGGCCACACCGGGCAGGCCGGCAGCAGGGGATAATGGGTCATGGCGATCATCATCTGCCCGTCCTCCCGGGCCTTTCTGGTCTGCTCTTTGATCCACGCGGTCTGCGCCTCGGTAAACACCCAGCGGCGGTTCTCGTCCCCGTCGTTGTTCAGTGCCAGCAGCCGCAGGCCGTCCGCCAGCTGCGCCACGTAGGAGAGGGAATCCCGGTCCACGGCGATGGCCTCGGAAAAGCCGTAGTCGTAATACAGGTCGAACAGCTCCTCTCGTTTGGTGCCCTCCGGCTCGCCGCGGCCGTTCTCGTCAAAGCAGAACGGATGCTCGTTGAAATCGTGGCCCGCGGTGATCACGCAGATCCGCTTGCCGGAGGACTTCAGCGCCTTCAGCAGCTGAATGAACTCCAGATGGCTTTCCTTTTCGCCGTTGAAGCTCAGGTCCCCGGCGATCAGCACGGTGTCGGCGTCCTTGGCTTTGGCCAGCCAGGCAAGGGCCGCCTCGTTGATGGCCTGTGTCTCGGCAAAGCACTTTTGCTCGCCCTCCATGAATTCCTCATAGGCAGGGCCCCGGCAGCCCAGCTTGTGGGCGAAGTAGTGGGTGTCGGTGATAACGTAGAATCGGAACGGCTGCATATCAATTCCCCTTTTCCTGTTTTTCCGCCTTGGCCAGCGCGTTGCGGTAGCTGTTCCAGCAGGCCGCCAGGGCGGGCTGGTCCTTTACGGAGGAGTAAGCCCCGCCGATGGCGTCGATCCTGGCCAGCAGGTCGTTTTCCGTCAGCGCCTCCAGGCATTTTCCTTTGTATGCCTCATAGATATCGTCGTCCGCCAGGATATTCTCCCGGTAGACGAGGTAATACGAATCCCCGTAATCCAGCGCGGCGGCCGTTCCCTCCGGAACGCCCCGCACCGCCTCCACGAATTCCGCGGACCAGGCGTGGTCGCTGCCGTCCGTCACCACCTCGGCGTATTCCTCCCGGTCCCCGTTCCGGTCGGAGACGAAGGTGGCGAACACGCTTTCGATCCCCGTGCCGTTGTCGTTGACGGCGGAAAGTCCCGCGGAGATCTTCGCCTGCAGGGCGCTGTTCTGCGCCTCGCTGCGCTCCGCTTCTTTTCCGTAGGCGTCCCGCACCGTTTTCGGAAGGCGGATGGCGCGGAAGGCCACGTAGCGCGCGGCCAGGTATTCCCGCAGCCGCTGCGCGGGCACCTCGTCGGAACCGCCCTCGCCGAAATAGGCCTGCCGCAGCTTTTCCGTGTACCGGTCGCTGCGCCGGATCTTCGCAAAGGTCTGCCGGGACACGCCCAGCGAGGAATAATACGGGCCGTACAGCCGCCACTGGGTGTTGACGTCCTCGTCCGTCTCCTTTTTCTCGGCGGGGGAGAGGGTCATCCCCTCCCCGGCGAAGGTGGAGTTGACCGCCACATAATGGATGCACAGCTGAACGGCGTAACCGATCTGCTCCTCCTGCGAGCCTTCGGGCAGCGCCGCGGCGGCTTTGTCGAGAAAGTAAGTGAACACCTCTTCGTCAAGGGGCGTACCGTTGACGGTCAGCGGGCAGGCCGCAGCCGGGCGTTGATTGCCGCAGGAAACCAGCAGCAAAACGGCGGCCAGCAGAAGGACCGCCGGTAAAAGGCGTTTCATCGGAACCTCCGGAAGCTGAAATCTTTCGTTCTGATCATTTCCGTTTTTGACGGGATATGGCCATTTTACTATAAAAAGAAGCAAATTTCAAGATTGACATGAAAATAAAAAGATGGTAAAATAAAATTCCTATCAAATCGTTTTCCATCACCGATGTTCCGGGAGTTGAGTGTCAGATGAAAGAATTGCTGAAAAAGACCGCCGTGCTGTGGGTCGCCGCCGTACTCGCGCTGGCGTCGCTGTGCGTGCCCCTGCGCCCGCGGGCCAGGGCGGCCGACGCCGGCAGCGCGTATATCACGGTGGAGCTGCTGCCGCTGGCGGAGGTGCCCAACAAGATCGAGAACCAGATCAAGGAAACCGCGAAAATGGTGGACGGCTTATTATGCGGCCCCGCCAAAATCGCCATCGTCAGCGGGGAGACCGCCGCCCAGACGCTGATGCGCTTTCTCAGCGCCAACGGCTATACCGCCTTTTATTCCGGCACGGCCTCCAAAAACTATCATCTGGGCTACATCGCGGACGGCGACAAGGCCGACGCCTACAAGGGCTTTACCAGCTCCCTGAAAGAATATCCGGTCAAGACCCCGGCCAGAATCGCCGTCAACGGCCAGCTTTCCACCCTGGCGCAGGCGATGCTGGGCACCTACGGCGTCAAGTGGGATCCCCAGAAGGACAAGGTCAGCATCAACGGCTACCTGGGGGAGAAGGACATCACGCAGGATTCCGGCTGGGTCTTTTCGCTGAACAACAGTTTCGTCACCTCCTCGCTGGACGCCGTCAAGCTGAAAAACAACGATACGCTGCGGGTCCAGTATACGCTGGCCAACGGTAAGGATCTGGGCTACCTCTTCGGCCCCGGCGCCACGGTCCGCAACAACGGCGCGGACCGCAGCCGCCTGATCCGGCTGGTGGCGGATTATGCCGATAACCACGCCAACAGCGTGAATTATGACAGAGCCCTTGCGGCGCTTGGCCGCGTGACGCTGACCGCCGACGACGTGGAAACGTATTACGGCGCCCTGAAAAAGGAGCTGAACGCACCCGACGTTCCCACCGCCGCGCCCACGACCACCGCGCCCACGACGGCCGCGCCCACGACGGCAGCGCCTACCACCGCCGCTCCCACCACCGCAGCGCCTACGACCGCAGCGCCCACCACTGCCGCCCCCACCACGGCCGCGCCGACGACGGCCGCGCCGACGACGGCCGCGCCGACGACCGCCGCCCAGACGGGCACCACGGCGGCCCCTTCCACCACCAAAAAGAACGAGACCACCACCGCGGGTTCCTCCGCCGTAACGGTGCGGCAGTATCCGCCGCTGACCACCGCCAACGCCAACCAGGTGCTGACCACGGTGCTGGGGGCCACCACCCTGCCGGGTGAGACCACCACGATGGAACGGCCCACGGGCATCGTGCTGCGGCATATGTCAAAAGAGATGCCCACCACGGAGCCGGAAACCACGGCTCCCGCAGAGGAGGACGCGTCCGAAGCGACCGAAACCGACGCCGCCTCTTTCTTCGGAAAGCTGAAGGGCGAGGGGAGCGGCGCCATGATCCGCAATATCGCCATCGTCGCCGGGGCCGTCGTTTTTGTGGCGGTCGTCGCGCTGGTGCTGAAAAAGAAGATGAAGAAAACGCTGTGATCCGCCGGGACCCGTTTCCGTAAAAACGGAACGGCCTGCGAACAGGACCGCCGGTGCTTCCCATCAAGGAACGCGGCGGTCTTTTTGTATATTTATGCGATGAAAAGCAGCAAATTGAAGTTTAGCGAGATGTTCGGTTTTACGCACGAACCTTACCCATTGCGGTAGCGCGG
>CAMJYF010000190.1 GCA_946409885.1 uncultured Clostridia bacterium
CAGCACCGTGAGGACCTCGCTGCCGGTGGGGATGAAGCTCTCCAGGAACTCCTTCAGGATCAGGCTCTCGGTGATCACGTTGCCTTCGATCAGCTCGTTGATGCCGTTGCCCAGGAAGGAGATGGCCATGACCGCCATCAGGATGCTGGTGGCCAGGAAGAAGGGCTTGAGCGGGATCTTCACGCCGAACACAAGGATCAGCACGAAGATCAGCGCCACCGCGCCGAGGCCCGCGGCGATGCCGCCGAACACGGCCAGGTACCCGTTGGCCATTTCCCCCGCCCGGGAGAAATACTGCTGGCAGAAGAGGATCACTTCCGCGCCCTCGCGGAACACCGCCAGGAAGGAGGTGAAGCCCAGCGCCCACATTTTGCCTTTATCCGCGGAATCGGAGACCTTGCCGGAGATGTAATTGGTCCAGGCCTCGCTTTCCGCTTTGGAGATCATCCAGTTGGAAACGTAGATCAGCACGGCCACCGCGATGAGGGCCGTTACGCCCTCCACGATCTCCTGCGGGATGGAGTTGCTGGTGCTGCTGGTGATGGAGTAAAGGAGCACCGCCAGGCCCACGCTGGCGATCAGGGCGATCACCGCGCCGATGTAGACGTAACGGGTGCCGCGCCGGTTTTCTGTTTTAATGAGGTAGGCGACCATGGCGCCCACGATCAGGATGGCTTCCAGCCCCTCGCGCAGGATGATGCCGAAGACCGCGCCGAAGGTGGCCCAGGCCAGGCCGCCGCCGGAGCTCTCCTCCCCTTCTTCGCCGTCGGTCTTATAGCCGAACAGCTCGTCGAGGACGTTGGCGTCCTCCCGCAGCAGGGCGACAAGCTTATCCACCTCGCCCCGCACTTCCTCCGCGGAAGCGCCGTTGTTGACGGCCTTTTTCATATTGGAGAACTGCAGCTCCACTTCATTCACCCGGGCGCCGGAAATGTAGCCCATGACGGTCTTTTCAAAGCCGGAGGTCTCGTACCAGAAGCCGTAGGAATTGGTGAAGGGCTTGTAATAGCCCTCGTCGTCGTCTTTTTCCGTTCCCGCTTCGTAGCGGCGCAGGCCCTCCTCCAGCAGGTTCGCGATCTGATCCGTCACATCGTTGTAGGTGACCGTCTTCGACCCGTCGGGATTTTCCGCCGCCATGTACTTTTTGTAGGATAAATAAAAGTCGGCCGTCTCAGTCTGCGACGCGTAGGCCGCCGCCGAAAACAGGCACAGCGCCGCCGCCAGCGTCAGAAGCAGGCACAGCGCTTTTTGGAATAAGGTTTTCTTGATCATGGTTCGCCTTTCCGCCCGTTCACCGGGCAAAAACTGATATAACAGATGGATACTGATCTATGATTCCATCCGTGCGGTGGCCAGGGCCATCAGCGCCAGAAAGCTCTCCCGGCTGATGGCGTGCTCCATGTCGCAGGCGTCCTTGCGGGCGGTGGCGCGGCTGACGCCCAGGTCCACCAGCAGCTGGTAAAGGCTGTCGTTCCGCCCGGCGATCTCCCGGGCGATCTCAAGGCCCTGCCCGGTCAGCTCCACGGTTTTGTCCGGCAGCCGCCGAAGATAGCCTTCCTCCTCCAGCTCCCGCAGGCTGACGGATACGGTGGGGCGGGAAACGCGCAGCGCTTCCGCGATATCCGCGCCGCGCACAGCGCCTTTCTGCCGGAGCAAGTAGATCGTCCGCATATAGTCCTCCAGCTTGCGTCTCTGCGTCATGCCCGTTTCCCCCTTTGCGGAACGGTCCGCGGCACAACTGTTAGTTTTCGCTAACCATTTGCGCAAAAAAAGAATTCCCCGCGGTTTTCCGGACATAGTATATACGAAAAAATCCCGTTGCGGTGTTCCGAAATTAGCTTTTGCTAACTTATTCCTGTTCTGATATTAGCTTTTTGCAAAAACCGCTTTACTTTTTCGGAATCTGTGATATGCTTTAACCAAACAAAGCAATTAGCTATTGCTAACCAACAGACAAAAACAGGTATCGGACAAAAGAAACACATGCAAACCGTCAGACAGGCCCTGCAAAACAGCCAGGGAGCGCAGGCCGCCACCGCCAGAAAGGCCGCGGATTTTATAGAGGCGCATTACACCGAGAAATTCTCGCTGGACCGGATGGCCGCCGCTCTTTTTATCAATAAAATCTACCTGGCGAAATGCTTTAAACGCGTAACGGATTCCACGTTGCTGCAATATCACAACCTTGTGCGCTGTGAAAAGGCCGCGGAGCTTTTGCGAACGACGCATCTCAGTATTGAGATCATCAGCGGCCAGGTGGGCTACGCCACCGCCTCCCACTTCTCCCGGACCTTCCGCGGCGTTTACCATTGCTCGCCGATGGAGTACCGCAAGGGTAAAACCGGGCGGGCGTTATGATGATTCGCTTTCTTCTTTTTTGTTTCCTTCTAAAGCAAACACGCCGCTGAAAAACGCGGCGTGTTTGTGTTTTACATACGCAGTCTTTGCCCGGCGCCGATTCGGCCGCTATCCATAAAAAACACGGATCATCGTGGGGTTTTCAGATGGCGACTGCCGCGAAAAAGAGGACGCCCGACCCGCGGCTTTCATCGGTGGGGGTGGGGACTTTATCTGCCGCGGTATTCCAGCCCCAGCATGGTCAGGTCGTCGAACTGCTCCGCGTCCTTCACGAAGCCGTCCACGGCGCGGCGTATATTTTTCAGCAGATTTTCCGGAGAAGCGGCGGTATTCTCATTGAGCGCCGCCAGCATACGGTCCGGGCCGAAGAGCTCGTTTTCCGCGTTCGTCGCCTCCGGCACGCCGTCGGTATAAAGGAAGAGCTTTGAGCCTGGCGTAAGCGTCAGCTCATACTCCTTATACTTCACGCCGTCCATGCCGCCGATCACAAAACCGTGCTTATCCCTTACAAACTCAAATCTGCCGTCGCCGGGCTTCAGAACGGGATATTCATGGCCCGCGTTGGCGGCGGTCAGCTTGCCGGAGGAGATTTCCAGAATGCCCAGCCACACCGTAACGAACATCTCCTCCCGGTTGGTCCGGTATATCGTTTCGTTTGCGTTCGTCAGGATCTGCGCCGGGGAAAGCCCCATTTTCGCGTAGTTGGCAAGAACGATGCGGGTCGCCATCATAAACAGCGCGGCGGGCACGCCCTTGCCGGAAACGTCGGCAATCAGCAGGCACAGATGGTCGTCGTCAATGAGGAAGAAGTCGTAGAAGTCGCCGCCGACCTCCCGCGCCGGGTCCATGGAGGCGTAAATATCAAATTCGGGACGCTCCGGAAACGCCGGGTAGATGTTCGGCAGCATGGCCGCCTGGATCCGTGTGGCCAGGGAAAGCTCGGCGCCGATGCGCTCCTTTTCCGCGGTGGCGGTCTTCAGGTTCTCCGTAAAGAGCTTCAGCTCATCCTGCATTTTATTGAAGCTTCTGGCGAGGTCGCCGATCTCGTCGCGGGTGTCGATATCGGATTTCCTGTCAAAATCGCCCTCGCCGGTGTTGTTTACCGTGTCCGTCAGCCGGATAATCGGCTTTGAGATCGTGCGGGAAATGAAATAGATGACCGCGGCGGCAATAAAAGCGATCACGATCATGGCAAGGACCGCTTTCACGATCAGCGCTCTGAATTCGCCTGTCATCTGCTGGCTCGCATCGGCAAACAGCTGATCGGACTGTGCCGTGACGGCCCCGATGGGCTGCGTGATCTCCTGGGCGTTGATCGCGGTGCAAAGAAGCCAGCCGGTGGAAGGGATCACGCGGGCGGTCATGTAGATCTCTTTGCCGTCAAGCTGGGCGTGAAACGCGTCTCCGTTGCCGAAGGCGCAGTCGTCGATCTTTTTTTGCACGTTCTGCGCGTCCGCGAAGTGATCCGAAAAGGCGTTGTACAGGCCGTTGTGTGCTTTGGCGTCCTCCATCAGCGCGCCGTACGCCAACAGATTCTTTGTCGCGCCGAGAATAAAGGTGGTCCCCGTCGCCCCGATGCCGCTGCCGATCACGTTGGACATCATCTGCTCGAATTTAACGTCTGCCGCTACCACAGCGACGATATTTCCCGCAGGGTCCTTTACCGCCATGGAGGCCGTGATACACGGCCGGCCGTAGGAATCGATCTCCGTCTCCTTCCACATGATCTTATCCGGGAAGGATACGGAGTTGACGTACCAGTGCCGCTTTGTTACCACGTAGTTTTCACGGAAAACGTTGTTGTCCGTGTACTGATAAAAGATCCCGCTGGCGGTGCCGACGTAGAGATTATCAAGAAATTTACTGTTGTATCGCATGACCGGCGCGAAGATCTCCTCAATATTGGACAGGAGCTTCAGTTCTTCATACAGCCCGGCTGTTTCTTCAACCCCCGCGCTGAACATATATCTTGCGGAGATGGTATCCGGCGCTTCGGACAGATGGACGGGAGCATAAGCGGAGGAGGCATAGGCCGAGGGAGAAGCGTAAAGCTTTTAGGCAAATTCCGCCGACTGCTCGACCGCGTCCGACACGATACGCAGGCGGGAGTCCGTCACCGCCACCTGCATATCCGCCAGCGCGCCGAGCGAATCGGAATCCTGCGCGTACAGGCCGTCCTCAATGGTCTGCTCCGCGCCCGTTCTGATATCTTCATACATCGTCTGTATATTATCCCGCAGACTGCCGATGATGGCGTAAAGCCCGGCGCAGACGACCAGCATGGTGCCGAGCGTCAGCGCAAGCATGGACAGGATCATTTTTTTGCCGATTTTCAAACCTTTGTACCTCACTTTTTCATCCAGCCTTTTCGCGCCTTCCGCGCCAAGAGGCTTCCTGTGACTATGAATCAATATACCATTTTCTGAAACAAAATACAAG
>CAMJYF010000191.1 GCA_946409885.1 uncultured Clostridia bacterium
GTAGACCACTGCGCCGGGGGCGATCCAGACGCTTTCGCCGCTGTGAAGCACCAGACGCTTTTCCAACTTGTGAACGCCGGCGGGGAAGCGGTAGGTGGCCTTTACCGGATCAAACGCGGCCGGTCGATCCGCTTCGGCAAAGAGGTGGAGCGCATGGCGTCTGCCGTTGATCTCCACCGTATAGCAACCCGGTTCCCGCAGCGTGAAACGCACCGCGCCGCCGTCAATGACGGGAACGACGTTCTTTGACAGGGGACGGATCACGGCCTCCACGGGCGTTTCGCCGGTGGCGACGCAAAAGTCGGCGGGGCCGCGCAAGGTGAAGGGCAAAAACGGCGCCGTCTCTGTCTGTTCCAGGGGGCGCTGCTTGCCGGGCCATACGCGGTTGAAGGGGATGGCGGAAACGCGGGCCGCGTAACAGCCTACCGGTTTTCCGTCCACGGTCACGGAGATATCTTGATAGGCCGGTTCGTCTGCGGGCAGGGGCAAAACGGTCGCGCCGTTCAGCAGGCCGTCCGCCCGCATCGCGTCAAAAATGATGCCGGCGATGGCTTCCATGCCCTTGTCCGAGGGGTGCGCCGCCACGCCCGGGTGCTCAAATAGCCCGACGGCCTGATAGGCTTCGCCCTGAATGGGCGCGAGGCTCACGTAGGTCACGCCGGCGCGTTCCGCCGCCCGGCGCATGGCGTCTTCCACTCCGTCCTTCTTCCAGAAGGAGCCCACCGCGTAGACCGCGGCGCGTGTCTGGCGGCAGAATAGCCCAAGCAGCTTTTCGTAAGCGGCGCCGAAGGCTTCCGCCTTTTCGTCGGGGACGTTTTCCCCGACCCGCAGCACCACAACGTCCGGCGCGTAGGAGAGGAAAGGCGCAAAGGCGGTTTCGTCAAACCGCTCCGGTTCCCGTTCGGTCGCCACGATGGTTTCCAACCGCAGGTCGACGGTTTTCCCCGCCGCCCGCAGCATGGCCGTCAGCCGGTGGGCGTAGTCGTTCTCCGGGGCGGAGGCCGCCATGCCCCAGCTGCCGTGCCAACCGATGGCCGGGGCGGGAAAGTGAAGGGTGATGCTGTTGCCGATGCAAAGAAGTTTCATATGACGAACCTTTCTGTTGTGCTTGGTGCATTACGCCTGATTTTCCCGCCGCGCGGTTTTGCCCTCCGGCTTGGCGCTGATGTCGCCGGCCTTGGTCAGGGCGAATTTGGTCAGGACGGGGCCGAACACCTCATACACCAGCACCGCGAACAGCACGATGAACCGCACGGTATCGCCGATGTGGGTTCCGGCGAACACCTCGTCGTTGGCCACGGTGCTCACCATGCCCAGCGCCACGCCCGCCTGGGGCAGCAGCGTGATGCCCAGGTATTTGACGATCTTCTTGTCGCAGCCCACGGCCTTTGCGCTGCCCATGGCGCCGAAGTATTTGCCCAGTGAGCGGAAGAGGATGTACACCAGCCCGATGATGATAAATACCGGCTGTTTGAAGACGCTTAAATCAAGGGACGCGCCGCTGATGACGAAGAACAGCGTATACAGCGGCTTGGTCCACCGCTCGGTGCGCTCCATCATCTCCTCGCTGGTTTTGCACACGTTGCAGAACACGGTGCCGAACATCATGCAGGTCAGCAGCGGGGAAAAGCCCACGGTGACCTTGCCCACGGGGAAGGAGAGCTTGGCCACCACCACGGTGAGGAACACGAAGGTGATGATCAGCGTCAGCCGGTTGGAGCGGGAGTGGAACAGCTTTTCCACTTGTGAAATCACAAAGCCCGCGGCGGCGCCCATGATGATGGAGCAGACGATCTCCAGCAGGGGATTGACCACGATGGAGAACACGTCCGTATTGCCGCCGTACAGGGCGTTGGCGATGCCGAAGGACACGGCGAACACCACCAGGCCTACCGCGTCGTCCAGGGCCACGATGGGCAGCAGCAGATCGGTCAGGGGGCCCTTGGCCTTGTACTGGCGCACCACCATCAGGGTGGCGGCGGGGGCCGTGGCCGTGGCAATGGCCCCAAGGATGATGCAGGCCGGAATGGGCAGCAGGTCCTTTCCGGTGGCGGAAAGCACGATGTAATGGGTGGCGATCAGCGCCGCGTCCACCATCGCGGTGGCGGTGATCGCCTGAATCACGCCGATGATGGCGGCCTGCTTGCCGGTCTTTTTCAGCTCCGTCACCCGGAACTCGTTGCCGATATCAAAGGCGATAAAGCCCAGGGCCACGTCGGAGATGATGTTGAAGCTCTCCACCGGGGCCACCTTGTCGTTGAAGCCCACGGAGTAGCCCGCCCAGACGAACCGCCCCAGGCAATAGGTGCCGATCAGCACGCCGCCGATCAGGTAGGCGGTCACGTCCGGCAGCTTGAAGGGTTTGAGTACGCGCGTCATCATCAGCCCGAAAAACAGGCTGACGGCTGCGCTGAGTAAGATCTGTTCAATGCTCATATGCCATCTCTTCTTTCATGTTGTAATAGCAGGCCACGGTCAGCTCGCAGTCGTTCAGCGCCCGGTGCTGGGCGCGGGGGCGGACGCCGTAGTACCGCATCAGGTCGTCCAGCCGGTGGTGGGGCAGGCCGGGCAGCAGCCTGCGGGCGATTTTCAGCGTATCCACGTAGTTGTTGCCGAACACGGCCCCCAGCCGGGCCATGCAGTTGTCGTATAAAAAATTGATATCAAAGTTCACGTTGTGCCCCAGAATAACGCTGTCCCCGGTGAAATCCAGAAACCGCGCCAGCACGTCCTCCGCTTCGCTTCCCCCGGCGATCATCGCGTCCGTAATGCCCGTCAGCGAGGTGATAAAGGGCGGCAGCGGCCGGTGGATATTGATGATCTCGGAAAAGGACTCCGCCGTTGCGCCGTTTTCCACCCGCAGGGCGGAAACCTCAATGATATCGTCATACACAGGGGAAAGCCCCGTGGTCTCGATATCAAGGCACACGAAGCTGTCAGGAAGGGTTTTGAGGGGGCGGCCCTTGAGAGGGCGCGGGTTTGGTTTGTTCATAGGTTCGGTTTGAGTCGGAAGTCGAAAGTCGTAAGTCGTGAGTCGTAAGAATAGGTAGTTTACGCTCAGAATTTGTCTTCGACGATGAAACTGATTCAGTTAGAAGGAGTAAACTGAAAGGATGTAATCAGTTTTGTAAGAATCCTCCTGATTTCATCGCAAAGCAATAATACCGGCTCTGTTTGTTCTTCTGTCAGGTAATCCAATCGATTGCAGATGAGCAATTGCGTTTCCACTTCTGAAACAGATCCTTTGGCGATAGACAAAAACTGCTTAAACTCCCGTTCTGTTTGTCTGCCGTGCCCCTCTGCGATATTGGATGGAATAGAAACGACCGCTCTGCGGATCTGATCTGTTAATGAATAACGTTCATCCGGGGGAAGCTGTTTCGTGAGTCGATATATTTCTGTAACCAGATCCATCGATTTTTGCCAAACGATCAATTCTTTATAATGCTTCCATGCCATTTTTATTCAACCTCATATCTGTTAGTGTTCCGACAGCAAATGATTGAATATCATTATTATCAACGAGTGGACTTTCCCCAGTCTTTCTTACGACTTACGACTCACGACTTACGACTTTAAAATCACATCCGCAAACGCGTCCATCTCCGGGCACTCGTTCAGTTCGATCATGCCCTTGTCGCAGGCGGCGGCCAGCTTGGGGTTGATGGGAAGTTTCGCCACGTTTTTGATGCCGTGGGCGGCGGCGATCTCCTCGATATGGCTTTCACCGTAGAGGAAGTGCTGCTTGCCGCAGTCCGGGCAGGTGAAATAGGAGAAATTCTCCACGATGCCCAGCACCGGAATGTGCATCAGCTCCGCCATCTTCACGGCCTTGTCCACGATCATGGAGACCAGCTCCTGGGGCGAGGTGACCACGATCACGCCTTTGACGGGCAGCGACTGGAACACCGTCAGCGGCACGTCGCCGGTGCCGGGGGGCAGGTCCACGAACAGATAATCCACGTCGTTCCACACCACGTCGGTCCAGAACTGCTTGACAGCGCCCGCGATCACGGGGCCGCGCCAGATGACCGGGTCGGTCTCGTTTTCGATCAGCAGGTTCAGGGACATCATCTTGATGCCGGTTTTGGTGACGGCGGGGAACAGGCCCACGTCGGAGCCCTCCGCCTTGCTGTGGATGCCGAAGCTCTGGGGCATGGAGGGGCCGGTGATATCCGCGTCGATAATGGCGGTTTCAAAGCCCTTGCGGCGGGAGGCCACCGCCAGCAGGGAAGTGACCAGCGATTTGCCCACGCCGCCCTTGCCGCTTACCACGGCGATCACGTTTTTTACGTTGCTCATGGCGTTCTGGGGCTCCAAAAAGCTGGTTTTGTCGTTTTCACATTTGGAGGCGCAGTTGGCGCAGTCGTGCGAACAGTCAGACATTGTTTTGATTCCTTCTTTTTTTTGTTTTATCTACATTATTATATACGGAAAAGCGGCAAAGTCAACCGCTCAATTTGTCGGTCAATTCACGGAGCAAAGGGAGGTATTTTGTCTGAATCGCCGAAAAGATCTCCTCCGCGGCGGCTTCGTCATAGAGGTGGGAGGTCAGGTTCCGGGCGTTCAGCAGCGCCAGCCAGCCTGCCTCGTCGTCGATCAGCCCGTCGGAAAAGGCGGTGCGCATCACCGCTTTAGGGCTGTTGATCTCCGTATAGCCTTCCGCGAGCAGATAGTCCCGCGCGGCTTTCCATGCCAGCTCCGCGCAGAATTCAAAGCGCTGGATCACGCCGTCGCGGGAGGAGGAAAGCCCCGCCTGCGCGTATTCGGCGATCGCCTCTTCC
>CAMJYF010000192.1 GCA_946409885.1 uncultured Clostridia bacterium
CGGAGGGCTTCTAACGACTAACGACTATGAACTAACGACTGGATTTATCGAGCTCCGCTCGATAAATCCCGATTGCTTCCATCGTTTTCTGTAATGCCCCACAGAAAAGCAGAACGCGCCGTTGACTGCGGCGCGTTCGCTTTTGAAGGAGATATTCTATGAAAACTGAAGGTAACGTCTGTTGACGATTTGCAGTATAAAACAGAATCTTGAAAAAAACTTGAAAAAGAAATATCATTTTTTACTGGACAATGACGGCAGTAATATGATATGATTATTTAAATAAAAGTGAAAGCGATAAAAAAGAGGCGATGTAAGGATGGTTTCGGATAAAATCCGTTTTTCCAACGGCGGCGCGGGGATTGTGGAGGCGCTGGCGCAGGCGGAAAAGACCGCGGCTTTCCGGGAGCTGGAAAAGCGGGAGGCGCTGCATCTGCGGCTGTTCGCGGAGGAGATGCTGGGCATGGCGCGGTCGCTGACCGGTGAACGGGAAGGGGATTTCTGGATCGAATCCGAGGGCAGGCGCTTCTGCCTGCATCTGAAGGTGATAACGCCCATGAACGCGGAAAAGCGCAAAAATCTGCTGGCCGCGTCCACCAGCGGCAAAAACGCGGCGGCCGTGGGCTTTATGGGAAAGATCCGCGATCTGTTCGAGCGGTCCTTCGAGGCCCCCGGCGGCGCGTATCTCAGCCCCGTGGAATCCGCCGGGCCTTTCGCCCTTTCCGTTCCTTTCGGGCCGGAAAACGCCCCCGGCGTGTGGACGCTGTCCACCTACCGGCATGAACTGCAGCAGGCGGAAACAGAGGGGGACCGGTGGGACGAGCTGGAGCGCTCGGTGATCTCCCGGCTGGCGGATGAGGTAAAGATCGCCATCGGCGGCGGCGAGGTGGAAATGACCGTCGAAAAAACATTTTGATAAAACAGGGAAGAGAGGTACCTGACATGAATATCCAATCAGAACTAAACGGAACTACGCTGACCGTCGCCCCCCAGGGACGGCTGGATACCGTGACCGCGCCCGGGCTGGACGATTTTTTGTCCGCGCATCTGGACGGGATCACCGCCCTGCGCTTTGACCTGACGGGGCTGGAGTACATCTCCTCCGCCGGGCTGCGTTCGCTGCTGTCCGCCCACAAAAAAATGCGCGGCGCCATGACGGTGTGCAACGTCAACGAGGTCAACCGCGAGATCTTCGAGATCACGGGATTTACGGATATCCTTCACTTTGAATAAACTGACCGGGAGGAACCTGTCATGAAACGAACGTTATTCAGAACGCTCCCCGCGCTGCTGTGCGCCGCGCTGCTGCTGTCCTCGCTGACCGGCTGCGGTGTAACGGAGGAACCGGCGGTGGAGGAATTTGCCCCGGAGCTGACGGATCTTGCCATTCAGCACGAACCGGAGTTCGGCGGCGTATATATTGAAAAGACCATCGAGGAATTCAACGCGCTGGGCTTTGCCTACGGCGACAGCGTGGTCGTGTCCTTCTCCAACGGGTTCCGGCTCACGCTGCCCTACTATAACGGCTACTACACCAAAAACGGCGAGCCGCTGCTGGTGGCCTATCCGGGCTATTCCTACATCAAGGCGGCCATCAACAACGGCGACGACCTGTGGGAGGTGGCCGAGCTGCGGGAGGGCGATACCGCCTCCGTGGCGCTGGACATGCAGGGGCTGTATTCCGCCACGCAGGAGGCCCGCGACATCCACTATACGGACGAGCGCAGCGACTACGACAGCGACGCGGTCTTTGCCAACTTCCGCGGCGTTACGGCGGGCGGCATACTGGCGGGCCGCCTGTACCGCTCCGCCTCCCCCTGTGATAACCAGCACAAACGCGCCCCCTATGTGGACGCGCTGATGAAGGACGCCGGCGTGCGGTTCATCCTGAACCTGTCCGACAACGACGAGAAGCTGCAGGGCTACACGGCGGAGGCCGGTTTCGACTCCCCGTATTTCCTATCACTGTATGAGGAGGGCGCGGTGGAGCCCATCGCCCTGAACATGAACTACGGCTCCAAAGAGTTCCGCAAAAAGCTCACGGAGGGCCTTGCCGTCATGGCCGGGCGCGAGGGGCCCTATCTCGTCCACTGCACCGAGGGCAAGGACCGCACCGGCTTTGTGTGCATGCTGCTGGAGGCCCTCTGCGGCGCTGATTATCAGGCGATCGTGGACGACTATATGATCACCTACGCCAACTACTACGGCATCACCAAAGAGACGGACGCCGCCAAGTACGATACCATCGTTTCCGGCGTGCTGGATCCCATGGTGGCAAGCCTGGTGGACAGCGGCCTGGATTACCGCAGCGTGGATCTCTCCGTCTACGCGGAGCGTTTCCTGACCGACGGCGGCATGAGCGTGGCGCAGGTGGCCGTGCTGAAGGCCCGCCTGACGGAAGGCTGACCGCGTTACCGGCTGAACCGTCGGTACTGGGGCAGGGGAGTCCCCGTGCTGGTCAACAAATATATGTACAAGCTGTCCCCGGAGGAAAAGCAAGCACTCGCCGGGGCTTGACGCCGCGCTGTATGGGCCTGCGAAAACGCTCCGCCGCGCCGTGAGAACTCGGCGTCCGCCGGATCGGCAACGTCCGCGCTGCCCCAAACCGTCCCCTCGTTTTCTGTCAGAACCATTCCGGGGCTTTCCGTCTTTTTCTCTTACAATCCTATACCGTATTGCCGCCGGGCAGTGAAAGGGCCATCTCTTTCACTGCCCGGTTTGTCATATGCCCCGTCGCGCAATTTCGTTCCCTCAAAACCCACTTTCGTTCCCGCGCTATTGATTTTATTTTTCCGGCTGTTATACTGTGATTGGAAAACGACAAAGGGCGGCGCGAAACGGGGCGGGCTGTCATCTGTCCCCTGAATTGCGAGAAAATGCATTTTCCGGAAAAAGCAATTGATTTTTCCGGTCGTTTTTGTTAAAATATGATTCTGGGATCGCTGGATTTTTGTTGATTTGTTCCACGCTCCCGAAAAAACGAGGTAAGAGAATATGAAAATAGCCATTTGCGACGACGAGCAGGTGATCCGCGAGGAGATCAACGCCATGCTGGATGAATTCTTTGCCGCCAACAACATGACCTGCGCGGTGGACCAGTTCCCCACGGGCGAAAGCTTTGTCAAGGTCAACGGCGATTACGACCTGGTGTTTATGGATTACCAGCTTACCGACGGCAACGGCATCGATTTCGCCAAGCGGGTGCGGGAAGAAAACAAAAAGATCTTCATCATCTTTTCCACCTCCTTTCAGGAGCACGTGTTTGAGAGTTTCACGCTGGATACCTTCCGGTACCTGGTCAAGCCCATCTCCAAGGAATCCGTCTTTTCCGCCCTGCAGGCCTTCGTGAAAATCTACCAGACCGACCGCAAGATCATCATCAACACCCTGGATAAGGATTACTTTGTGGAAGCGGACGAGGTGATGTACATCGAGGCGGATAAAAAATACACCACCGTCCGCACCACCTCCGGCTACCACAAATCCTACCGGGGCATCTCCAAATACGAGGCGGAGATCAACAATTCCCATTTCTACCGCACCCACCGCTCCTACATCGTCAACATGAAATACATCTCCGTTATCGAAAAAAAGACCATCTCCCTCAACAACGGGGAAAAGATCGTTATCAGCCCCAAAAACTACGATGAGTTCATCAAAAGCTACATGAGCTACCTGAAATACAAATCCTGAGGAGGGAACAGCGGTGCAGACGGTTCTGGCCTACGCGGCGTCGGTGTTGCAGGACGTGGCGGGCATTATTTGCATGACGGTCATTCTCAGCAGCTTCTGGCAGTACCGGGAACGCCACCGGGCCTGCACGGCGGTGTGCCTGCTGGCCGGCGCGGCGGTTTCCTTCGCGGGGACGTACTGGTACCTGCATTCCTCCGGCGCGTTCCGCGGCTACCTTTTCGCCTGCTCCATGCGGCTGTCCTATATCTGCCTGCCGATGATCATTCTGCGGACGAAGAAAAAGCCGCGCAACGCCCTGTTGATCTTCACGCTGATCTACGCCGCCGAGATGCCGCAGGATCTGGCCGACCTGCTGGACCTGCTGCCGATGGAGCCCCTGCGGCGGTTTATTGTGCAGGATATGTGGCTGGCGGTCACCTGGCTGGCGGTCATCGGCGTCATTCTGCTGTTCGGCCGCAACCGGGCGCTGCACACCGTGGGCAGCGTGGTGGAGACGGTGCCGCCGTGGCTTTATTTTACGCTCTGCGTTTCCGTGTTCACCCTGGCGGCCAAAAAAATGTTTTTCCTGTTCGGCACATCGCCCGCCATGGAAAAGATGTTCAACGTTGTTTTTGTGTTCACCGCCCTGTGCATCGCCGTCAGCGCCGTCTATTTCGTGTATAAGCTGTTCTCCCTGTCCTTCCGGCAGAACCAGATCCTTAAACGGTTTGACGACCAGCACGCCAGCTATGAGCGGATGCTGAAAAGCGACGAGGAGCTGCGCCGGTTCCGCCACGATTACAAAAACCACATGATGGTGGTGGCGGCGCTGCTGAACAGCGGCCGCACGCAGGAGGCGGCGGACTATCTGGAAACGGTCAAGGTGCAGTCCGGCGTGGCGGGGCGGCAGTTTTCCACCGGCAATTTTGTGGCGGACGCCATCCTGAACAACAAAAACACGCTGGCGGAGGAATTCAGCGCCCCCATCACCTTTGCCGGGGCCATCCCGGAGCGGGGCATCGAGAACGCGGACCTGTGTACGGTGATGGCCAATCTGGTGGATAACGCCATCGACGGCGCGGCGCGGTATCAGGGCGACCGGTACGTGAAGG
>CAMJYF010000193.1 GCA_946409885.1 uncultured Clostridia bacterium
ATGGGTAAGGTTCGCGCGTTAAACCAAACATCTCGACAAACCGCCAATTTATATGTATCCCACAGCTTCCCTGATGAATCAAAAAAAAGCCTCCCCTGTACAATTGAAGACAGGACGCCGGTCAGGCGATATTACCTGACCGGCGTCCTGTTGCGTTATATTATCGATTAAAAGTGACGGAGGATCATCCCACCGCGGAACCACTGCCGCCGTTTTCTGTGGGGGATTTGAACGTATCCGTGATCTTTTTCAGCTCCACGTTGCGGCTGCCGATCACGTCGTTGGTGATCTCCAGCCAATTGTAGAACTGATTATTGTAATTCTCCGCCGTGGTTTTGCCGGAATAAACGATCTTCAGCAGCTCCTGGCAGATACCATAGATCTGCTTTTCCAGCTCCTTGAACTCCGGGTAGCCGTCGCAGGCCTTATAGGCGGCGTAGTAATAATTGTAGGCCGTTTTATAGAAAGGAATGACGTTATCCAGCGTGACCGTCTTGTTGGTGATATCATCGGAATGGATCAGCGTCATCTTGGTTTTGGCGTCCTGCATGGCCTTTACCGCGTCGTTGAGCGGCGTTCTGATACCCTTGTTATAATAATCGTACAGCACCTCCTGATACTGTCCGCAGCGGCTGCAATAGCCAAGCCTTGTGGTGTGCCCCAGCGGAGAACCGTCCACCGCGGTGCAGCCCGCGTTCAGGCATCTTTTGGGGGAAATGCAGGTGGCCTCGCTCCATTCGTGCGGAACAATGACCTCCTTGTCCTCCGTCAGCGTGCAGCGTACGCACTTATAGGTGCCAAAACCCGGCGCGTAGCAGGTGGCGGCCTTGGTGACGTACTTCAGCTCCGAGAAGTCATGGCCCAGCGCGGGGAGGTACTGGTAATAGGTGTCAAAGGGGGCTTCCGTATTGGTGCGCAGGTTCATCCCCTGGTCCAGACAGGTGGGGGGATTCAGCAGCCGGTACTCATAATACGGCGTGGGCGTTTCCAGCCCCACCGCGATGCGGAGGATCACACGGGCGTCGGCGGGGGTGATCTCAAAATCCCCGTCCATATCCGCGATATCCTTTTCCACCTCGGTAAACTCGATAGGGGTGTTCTTTCCGTCGGTGGAGGTACCCTTCGGCAGGCCGACCGCGATGCGCAGTGCGAAACGGGCGTCGGCAGGGGTCACCGTCTTATCCGTATCGATATCCCCCTTGGAGATGGCAAACACGGAGACGGAAAACAGCAGCATCATTGCGGCGATGGCAACGGTAAGCCATATGATGCGTTTATTGGTGCGTTTCATATAACGTTCCTTCTTTCATGAATACTTTCTCATGGTATTATCTATTATAGTGAAATCAATCCGTAAAGTCAAGTTATCAGGCCCAAAACAGTGTTTTTTTATTCATTTCCGGGAAAACGGTTGCTTTTTTTTCTGTTTCTGCTATGATATTGTCAAAGAAGCAAGGAGAGTGTTTCGTATGAAGAAAAAAGGATTGATCATTCTCTGCGCCGTGCTGGCCCTGCTGGCGGCGGGCGGCGGCGTGGGCTACAGCTTTCTGCCCCATCCGCTGAACTACCCCATCCGTTCCCTGGCGCCTGTCGCGGAGCAGCCCGCCATGACGGTGACGGAGGAGACGGAGGACAGCGTGACCCTGCGTAAGACCGCGCCGGGGGACGTGAAGGTGCTGTATTTTACCGACAGCCATCTGGACGGCAAAAACGCCACCTCCAAAGACGCGGTGGGCAACATGGTGCTGGCCATTCAGAAGGAGCGGCCCGATCTGGTGCTGTTCTGCGGCGACAACGTGACCTCCGGCATGAACCGGAAGCGCTGCCGCCAGCTGGCGCGGATCTTTGAACAGCTGAACGTCTTCTGGGGCGGCACGCTGGGCAACCACGAGGGCGACAACGGCTGGTCCATCACCCGGGACGAGATGACGGAGATCTTCGCGGCCTCCGACCGCTGCGTCATGCGCAAGGGCCCCGCGGACATCGACGGCAACGGCAACTACGTGATCCACCTGCTCAACGCGGAGGGCACCCACGTGCAGTCCGTCTTCTGCCTGGATACCTTTGACGAGGTGACAGACGAGCAGCGCCAGCGGTACGGCATGACCGAGGAGGACAGCGAATACGACGGCGCGCATGAAAACCAGGTGGCCTGGTACGCCCAGAAGGCGGAGGCGCTGAAGGCCGTCTACGGGGACGGGTACCGCTCCGTCATGCTGCTCCACATTCCCCTGCCGGAGTACCGCGCGGCGGTGGACGGCGGCGCGCCCTTCCTGTACGGGGCCAAAAACGAGGGCATCTGCTGCACCGGCTACGACAACGGCCTGTTCCGCGCCATCAAAGACGCGGGCGTCACCCAGGCGGTCTACTGCGGCCACGACCACAACAACAGCTTCGGCGTGGAATATGAGGGAATCATTCTCAGCTATCTGGAGACCTCCGGCTACGGGTCCTACGGCCTGCACAAAAAGGGCTATCCGGAAGAGGAATGGCTGCAGGGGTATTCCGTAATGGAGATCGCGGAGGACGGCTCCTACGCCTTCCGGGAGGAGACCTATTACCGGATGAACCGGGAGATGAACAAATAATTTCCCCGGCGGCGCGATCAGACATATTTTTCACGGACGGTCCGTTATGATATTGACGGACCGTCTGTTTTCATTTCAAAAGTAAGGAAGTTATCAACATGACCATCACCCAGGAAAACGGCTCGATGACCGCCCGCCTGACGGGGGAGATCGACCACCACACGGCGGCGTACCTGCGCCACGCCATTGACGCTTCGTTTGTGCGGATACGGCCGGACAGGCTGATCCTCGATTTTTCCGGCGTCACCTTTATGGATTCCTCCGGCGTGGGGCTGGCGCTGGGCCGCTACCGGCAAACCCGCGCCGCGGGCGGCACGCTGGTGCTGACAGGGCTTTCGGACCGGGACCGGCGCATGATGCAGCTGTCCGGTATGCAAAACAAGGAAGGGATCGAATTCAGATGAGGAACAGAAAAAAGACCATCAACGACTTTAAAATGGCGATCGCCGCCCGCTCGGTAAACGAGAGCTTCTGCCGGGCGGCGGTGGGGGCCTTCGCGGCCCTGTGCGACCCCACCGTGGAGGAGCTGAGCGACCTGAAGACCGCCGTCAGCGAGGCGGTGACCAACTGCATCGTGCACGGCTACCGGGAAAAGCCCGGCCGCATCTACATAGACGCCGCGCTGCTGGAGGGCAACGTGCTGCGGGTGAAGATCCGCGACAAGGGCTGCGGCATTGAAGACGTGAGCCGCGCGATGGAACCGCTGTTCACCACCGCCGGGGGAGAACGCTCCGGCCTGGGGTTTACCGTGATGGAAAGCTTTACGGATTCCCTGAAGGTGCGTTCCGCGCCGGGCAAGGGGACCGTCGTCACGCTCACGAAAAAAATCACGGGAAAGTGTGACGGATGACAAAGACCTCTGCCGAAGAACAACTGATCACGGAAAACCTGGGGCTGGTGCACGCCTGCGCCAACCGCTTCCGGGGCCGCGGGGTGGAATACGAAGACCTGTACCAGGCGGGCTGCGTGGGACTGATAAAGGCGGCCGCCGGGTTTGACGCAACGCTGGGCTACCGCTTTTCCACCTACGCCGTGCCCGCCATTCTGGGCGAGATACGGCGTATCTTCCGGGACGGCGGCACCGTGAAGATCGGCCGCGCCGCCAAGGAGAAGGCCCGCCGCCTGCTGGAGGCGCGGGAGGAGCTGGCCGGGGCGACTGGCCGGGAACCGACGGTATCGGAGATCGCGGAGAAAACCGGCATGGACGCGGCGGAGGCCGCCTGCCTGCTGAGCGCTTCCCTGCCCGTGATCAGCCTGACCGACGACGGGGACGACGGGCAGACGGATATCCCCATCCCCGCACCGGACGAAAAGCTGACCGAGCGCATCGACCTGCAAAACGCCATGGAGGACCTGACCGAGCAGGAACGCCGCCTGATCCGCCTGCGGTATTACAAAGGGCTGACCCAGACCGTCACCGCGGGCATTCTGGGCATGTCGCAGGTGCAGGTATCCCGCAAGGAAAAGGCCATATTGCTGAAGCTGCGGCAGATGATGAGCTGAAAGAGCTCGCACAGGGAAATTGCCAATTTGTCGAGGTCTTCTGTTGGCGCGCCGCAGGCGTATAATGTAGCGCGGCTCCGTGAGCCGCCCGCAACGCGATTCCGATTATTAAACGTTAATTATGTTTTTACGTTCAATAAAAGCAACTTCTTCCCTGAACCGCCTTCGGCGGGGCGGCTCACGGAGCCGCGCTACAGGGTTCGCGTCGCCTCGACAAATCCTCCTTTTTCAACCTCATTAAAAAGCGGGCTTCTGAACGGCACACGCTCAGAAGCCCGCTTTTACGGTTAACTGCGCCAAACGGCTTACAGGAAATCAAACTCATCCCCGTGGTCGGCGACGAAGGCGGCGTACAGTTCTTCAAAGACCGCGTCGTCCTCCACGGTGTAATAGCGTTCCTTTCCGCCGGGGGCGGCCTCCTGAAAGCGCAGGATCGTCACCATGTCGTCGCCGCTTTGCAGCAGCACCGCGTATTCGCGGCCGTCTCGGACGTACAGCTCCAGGAACTCAAACGCTGCCATGTTGCCCTCTTCGTCGGCCAGGAGCATCATCCCGTCCGTATCCCTGATTTTGACCAGTTCCATTTTCATCACCGCCCCCAGTATACGACAAAAGGGCCGGGGTTGTCAAGGCGGTGAAATGGGGAGGAGGCAAATTGGCAGTTTGTCGAGGTCTTCTGTTGGCGCGCCGC
>CAMJYF010000194.1 GCA_946409885.1 uncultured Clostridia bacterium
ATGCGGCGGACGTGAACCGCTCCACCTTCTACTTTTATTATAAGGATATCAACGACATGATGATGCAGATCCAGAACGAGATCTACACCGTCTTTGAGGCGGACGTCATCGCGCCCAGCTCCGAATTCAACACGGTGGAGGATTTTACCGGCTACATCATCCGTTTTCTTCTGTTCTGCAAGGAGAACGAGACCATCTGCAAATTTGTTATCAGCAACGATCCGGACAACAACCTGACCAATATGATCCGTACCTCTCTGCTGGAGCACATCCCGGATACCAAAAAGGTATTCCCGCTGAACGACCCCAAATGCTACCTCACCTGCATCGCCCTGACGGGGATCTGGCAGACCATCATCCAGTGGATGTACGACGGCATGCAGGTGCCGCCGGAGGAGCTGGCCAGCTTTCTCAGCAACGTCTACTTTTACGGCGGGCGTTCGGTGCTGCTGAGCGGCATTGTATGAATTTACCAGAATCCTTTCTGCTGATTTGTGAAACTTTAGCACTTGCGTCCCTTTGGTTTTTTTATTATAATGAATATGTATTATTCTGCGGAGCCGACGTTGGCTTCGTCCGCAATACAATTCTGCAACATGGAGGAACAGAAATGAAAACAAGATTTCTCAAACTTTTATCCGTTATTCTGACGGTACTCATGATCTCCGGTTCCGTTTCCGTCGCGCTGGCGGCCCCCGCCGGGGCCGGCACGGAAAACGACCCCGTGGTGATCGCCAACGCGGAGGATTTTGCTGCGCTGGCCGCCGATCCCGCCGCTTACGACGGCAAATATATCACCTTGGCGGGCGATATCGATCTTTCTACGCTGGGGGCGGCCTACACCCCCATTGGAACGCAGGCGGTTCCTTTCAAGGGTGTTTTTGATGGTTGTGGATATGCGATCAAAGGAGGCAGCGACGTCTTTTATTTGACCAGGAACCGCGCCGTCAATAACTGCGGCCTCTTCGGATATGCCTCCGGCGCCGTCATCAAAAACCTCACGCTGACAAAGCTGGCGCTGAGAGCCGGCACCAACGCGGGGCTTCTGCTGGGCTATGGCGAGTCAACGCAGATCAGCAACATCAAGGTGACCGGCAGCTGTCCGATTGAGGCAAATGAAAACGCCGGCGGTATCGTAGGTACGCTTGCATCAGGATCCATTGTTGATTGCCGGAACGAATCCACCTCTTCCGTGGAAGTGTCCGATGGCGATAATGCCGGCGGTATCGTGGGACTTGCCACTGACGCTCAGATTCTTCGTTGCATCAACAAGTGCTCCGTGAATACCATGACAGCAAACTGCGGCGGTATTGCCGGACGCGTGAGTGGCTCCGTAAGCCATTGTCTTAACCTGGCGGCTGTCTCGTCTGAATATGACGGCGATGCGGTTAGTGCCGGTGTTGCCGGTATTGTGGGATTCTTCGACGGCCCCGGCACGGTCACCTACTGCGGCAACAGCGGCGATATCACGTCCGCGCTGGATTGCTTCGGTATTGTCTGCTATGGTCCCGATGCGGATGTCAGCTATTGCTATAATGCCGGCATGCTTGATTGGCAGTGGGATCCCGGTGCTTCTTGGGTGAAGAGCGAGAACAACTGCGTCTACAGAGACGACGCTTCCGTCACCGTTGACGACATGAAAGACCAGGCCACTTATGAAGCGGCCGGCTGGTATCCCGAAAACGGAGAAAACGTTTGGATGGAGCTTCCCGCTGACGCTGTATATCATAATTATCCCTATCCGGTTTTGATTGACTGCAACTTCCATCAGATGGAGGAATCCGTTACACGCCCCGCGACCTGCACCGAGACGGAAAGAACAAGATATTATTGCGGCGATGTATTTTGCGATTATGAGTATTTTGAGGATACTGCCCCGGCGCTTGGTCATCAGATGATCACTGTTACAACGGTAAAAGCCACCTGTGTGAACGACGGCGAAACGGTGCAGCAGTGTTCCAGAGTCGGCTGCGGTTACACGGATGAAGCGACCCGCGCCGTGGTTCCCGCTACCGGTGAGCATAATGACGCCGACGGCGACAACGAGTGCGACGTCTGCGGCAAGATCATGAAGGAGCCGGAGCAGCAGCAGGAGGTCAAGAAGAATTTCTTCCAGAAGATCATTGATTTCTTCAAGCGCATCTTCGACTGGATTAAGAACCTGTTCACCAGAAACAAGGATTAACAACAACAGGCCGGTCTGCCCTGGCGGGTCAACCGGCGTCACAAAAAACGGGGTCCGCCGTCTGCGCACAGCAACAACGCGGGCCCCCTTTTTCATTGTCAGGGAAGGAGACATTCAGGATGAAAACCTTTCAGGAGCTGGCTTATCGACGCCCCTCCCTCCCCGCGCTGCTGCGGGAGACGAACGCCTGTCTGAAGGCGCTGAAGGAGGCTGGGACGTTTGAGGCGGCCGATGCGGCCCTGCTGCGCTGGCATGAGTGTATTTACGCGGCGGGCACCATGTACGTGACCGCCCAGATCCGCCGGGATATGAACACCCGGGACACGTTCTATGAGCGGGAAATGAAGTTTTACAACACTGCGCTGCCGCTGCTGGCCCCGGTGCTGAAAAAGAGCGTGACGGCGCTGCTGAACAGCCCCTACCGCCCGCGGTTTGAGGAGAAGTACGGCGCGCACCTGTTCCGCACCGCACAGACGCAGATCGGGCTGCTGAACGCGAAGGTGATTCTGCCCACCATTCGGGAGAACAACCTGACCACCGCCTACTCCAGAACGGCGGCGGGCTGCTCCGTGGAGTTTATGGGGGAGAAGTGCAATTTCTACGGGCTGCTGCGCCACATGCAGTCCCCGGACCGGACCGAGCGGAAGGCCGCCTTTCTGGCGTGGGCCGGGCTGTACGAATCCGCCGCGCCCGCGCTGGAGGAGCAGTACGGTAAACTGGTGAAGCTGCGCCGCGGCATTGCGAAAAAGCTGGGCTACGGCAGCTATATCGACTATATCTATCCCTCCCGTGGCCGCTTCGATTACAACGCCGCCGACGCGGCCGCATTCCGTGAGGCGGTGCGCCAATACATCACGCCCCTGTGTCAAAAGCTGCGGGCGGCGCAGGCGGAACGGCTGGGCGTGGACAAGCTCCACTGGTACGACGAAAGCCTTACCTTCCCGCAGGGCAACCCCCTTCCCGTGGGAACGCCGGAGGAGCTGGTAGAAAGCGCCCGGGCCATGTACGCCGACCTCTCCCCGGAGACGAAGGAATACTTCGCTTTTATGACGGAGCACCGGCTGTTCGATCTGGTCACCCGGGAGAACAAGCACCTGGGCGGCTACTGCACCTCGCTGCTGTCGGAGAAAGCGCCTTTCATCTTCTCCAATTTCAACGGCACCTCGGCGGATGTGGACGTGCTGACCCACGAGGCGGGCCACGCCTTCCAGTTTTACTACGCCTCCCGCCGCCAGCCGCTGGCAGAGCTGGCCGGTTCCACCAGCGAGATCAACGAGATCCACTCCATGACCATGGAGCTGTTCGCCTACCCGTATATGGAGCGCTTTTTCGGGGAAAACGCCGACCGGTACCGCTATTCCCACTTCTGCGACGCCGTCGCCACCATCCCCTATCTGGTGGCGGTGGACGAGTTCCAGCACCGGGTGTTTGAACATCCCGCCTCCGGCCCCGCGGACTGGCGGCGCTTCTGGCGGGAGATCGAGGGGAAGTACCTGCCCTGGCGGGACTACGATGGCAACGCGTTTCTGGAAAGCGGCGGCTTCTGGATGCAAAAGCAGCACGTCTTTTTGTACCCGTTCTATTATATCGATTACGCCCTGGCCCAGCTGGGGGCGTTCCACCTGTATCAAAAGCAGCTGAAGGACGGCACAGGCTGGCAGGATTACCTCACCCTGTGCGGCATGGGCGGCCGCTACGGCTACTTTGAAACGCTCCAACGCGCCGGTATCCCCAACCCCCTCCGCCCCGAAACTGTCCAATCCGCCGCCGCCTTCGCCGAACGCCATGCGGCGGCGCTGGAAAGCGTTCTGTAGCGTGAAGCCTCCGCCTGTTGCTTCCGTTTCGCTGTTTGCCCACGTTTGATGGTTTTCTGTGAACTGAAAACGATTGGTTCGCCGGTCGAACAATGATTTGCTTCTGCTTTACCCCACAATGATCCATAAGGAACCGAAAACAGGACCCCTGACCGCGCAGGGATCCTGTTTTTTTTTGATTGTCGGCGTGCCCGTTCCGGCAGAACGGAGCGGGCGGTTCAGTAGCCCCGCTGACCGCTGAGGGATTCGTCCTCCTCGATCCACTCGGTTACGGGGATGATGCGGTAATTGTCGTGGTCGTCCCGGATGACCACCTCTTTGATGCCGGCGTTGATGACCATGCGCTTGCACATGGAGCAGCAGCAGGAGTGGGAAACGTAGCTGCCGTCCGGCTCCACGCCGGTCAGGTAGAGGGTGGAATCGATCATCTTGTCCCGGGAGGCGCTGATGATGGCGTTGGCCTCCGCGTGGACGCTGCGGCACAGCTCGTAGCGCTCGCCGCGGGGAATGCCCAGCTGCTGGCGGACGCAGTAGCCCATATCGGAGCAGTTCTTGCGGCCGCGGGGGGCCCCCACGTAGCCGGTGGAGATCACCTCGTCGTTTTTTACGATCACCGCGCCGTAGCTGCGCCGCAGGCAGGTGGAGCGTTTGGATACCATCTCCGCCAGATCCAGATAGTAGTTGCGTTTGTCTCTGCGTTCCATCACAGGTCCTCTCCCTTGGCCGCCGTGTCAACAGGCGTTCTTGTTTTCAGTATACCACAGCCCGCCGGGGAATGCAAT
>CAMJYF010000195.1 GCA_946409885.1 uncultured Clostridia bacterium
ACGACTTGCGACTCACGACTTACGACTGTTTAGCGAGCCAACAGCTCGCTAAACTACAATTCGCCGCCGGGTTTTCCGGTCTTTTTCGATCCGGAACATCTCCGGCGGAATTCGTCTATTGACAAATGCTTTCAAATAAATTAATATAATAAGCGGAATGCTTCTTCAACCAGAGTCTTCCAAGCGATTTTTACGGACCACTCCCATGGGGAGTCAAGGCCATACGGACAGCCGGGTCCACTGCCGAGCGGCGGGTTTCCGCCATTATTGATTGAGTTCAAAGCTCAGTTTTATCAGTTGGTTACTTCATAACCGGAATGCGTGTCAGCGCAGGCTTGTAAAACGGTCAATAAGAGTAGTAAAAGTATTTGTTGCTATATAGACTCTGTCAATTCCGCCTATCCGAAACGCAGTACGCCGCCGGCGTGCTTTTCAGGATCGTTACGCAAGTCGCGCGCACGGCTTGCGTTTTTTTTGTTTCTTTGAGGTATTGCAAATGAAAGAGGAAGTCTTTGAGATCGACCAGCGCCGGGCGCCCATTTACGAGGCGCTGCAGCGCTTCCGGGAGATGCGCGTGGTGCCCTTTGACGTGCCCGGGCACAAGCACGGACGGGGCAACCCGGAGCTGACCGCCTTTCTGGGGCAGCAGTGCGTGGGCATCGACGTGAACAGCATGAAGCCGCTGGATAACCTCTGCCATCCGGTATCGGTCATCCGGGAGGCGGAGATCCTGGCGGCGGACGCCTTCGGCGCGGCCCACGCGTTTTTAATGGTGGGCGGCACCACCAGCAGCGTGCAGAGCATGGTGCTGGCCACCTGCAAGCGGGGGGATAAGATCATCCTGCCCCGCAACGTGCACCGCAGCGTCATCAACGCCCTGGTGCTGTGCGGCGCGGTGCCGGTGTACGTCAACCCCGAGGTGGACGTGCGGCTGGGTATCTCGCTTGGTATGCGGCGGGAGCAGGTGGGCAGGGCCATCCGCGAAAACCCCGACGCGGTGGCCGTGCTGGTGAACAACCCCACCTATTACGGCGTGTGCAGCGACCTGAAGGCCATTGTGAAAATGGCCCATGAAGCGGGCATGTACTGCCTGGCGGACGAGGCCCACGGCACGCACTTTTATTTCGGCGCGGGCATGCCCGTCACCGCCATGGACGCGGGCGCGGATATGGCCGCCGTCTCCATGCACAAAAGCGGCGGCAGCCTCACCCAGTCCAGCTTTCTGCTCATCGGGCCCAACATCAGCGACGGCCACGTGCGGCAGATCATCAACCTGACCCAGACCACCTCCGGCAGCTACCTGCTGATGTCCAGCCTGGATATCAGCCGCCGCAAGCTGGCGCTGCAGGGCCGGGAGATCTTCGCCAAGGTGGTGACCATGGCGGATTACGCCCGGGAGGAGATCAACGCCGTGGGCGGGTACTACGCCTTCGGCAAGGAGCTGGTGAACGGCGATTCCATCTTTGATTTCGACCCCACCAAGCTCAGCGTCCACACCCGCGATATCGGTCTGGCGGGCATTGAGGTCTACGATATTCTGCGGGACGAGTACGATATCCAGATCGAGTTCGGCGATATCGGCAATATTCTGGCCTACCTTTCCATCGGGGACCGCCCCCAGGAGCTGGAGCGGCTGGTCAGCGCCCTGGCGGAGATCCGCCGCCGCTACCAGACCGACAGCAGCGGCCTGCTGAGCCAGGAGTATATCGATCCCGACGTGGTCACCAGCCCCCAGGAGGCCTTCTACGCCCCCAAAAAGAGCGTGGCGCTGCGGGACAGCGCGGGGCTGGTGTGCAGTGAGTTCGTCATGTGCTACCCGCCCGGCATCCCCATTCTGGCGCCCGGCGAGCGCATCACCGGGGAGATTCTGGATTACATCGAATACGCCAAGCTGAAGGGCTGCTCCATGACCGGACCGGAGGACCCCGATATCGAGCGTATCAACGTATTGGCATAAGGAGGGAACGCCGTGGAATTATGGTTCAGTGAATTTCACACCCCGGACGTGAAGCACAGCATCCGGGTGGACAGGCACTTATATTCCCACAAAAGCGATTACCAGCAGATCGATATCTTCGTCACGCCGGAGTTCGGCCGGGTGCTGGCGCTGGACGGCAACGTGATGCTGACGGAGCGGGACGAGTTCATCTACGACGAGATGATCACCCACGTGCCCATGTCGGTACACGCCGGGGTGCGGGACGTGCTGGTCATCGGCGCCGGTGACGGCGGCGTGGTGCGGGAGCTGGCCCGCTACGAGCGCATCCGGCGGATCGACCTGGTGGAGATGGATCCCGAGGTGGTGAACGCCTGCCGGGCCTACCTGCCCGAAAACGCCAGCCGTCTGGACGACAGCCGGGTGCATATCTATTACGACAACGCCCTGCGGTTCATCCGCCGCTGCACGGAGCAGTACGATCTGATCATCGTGGATTCCACCGATCCCTTCGGCCCCTCGGAGGGCTACTTCACCCGGGAGTTTTACGGCATCTGCTACAACGCGCTGCGGGAGGACGGCATCATGGTCAACCAGCAGGGCAGTCCCTTTTACCAGCACGACGCGGAGGCCATGAAGCGCAGCCACCAGCGCATCGCCGCCACCTTTCCCATCAGCCGGGTCTATCAGGCCCACATCCCCACCTATGCGGCGGGCTACTGGCTGTTCGGCTTCGCCAGCAAAAAATACCATCCCGTGGACGATCTGAACGCGGAGGGCTGGAAGGCCCTGAACCTGCAGACCCGGTATTACACCACCCGGCTGCATGTGGGCGCGTTCTATCTGCCCGCGTTTCTGGAAAATATGCTGCGGGAGGTGGAGGACCGTGCGTAACAACGTGGAGACCTTTATCGGCTGCGACGCCCCGTATGAGGAAGCGGAGATCGTCCTCTTCGGCGCGCCCTTCGATTCCACCACCAGCTTCCGGCCCGGCGCGCGGTTCGGCCCCGCCGCCATCCGCCACGAGAGCTTCGGGCTGGAGACCTACAGCCCCTATCAGGACAAAGACCTGACCGATCACCGCGTTTTTGACGGCGGCGATCTGGAGCTGTGCTTCGGCAGCGCGGAAAGCGCCCTGGCCGATATTGAAACAACAACGGAGGAGATCCTGTCCGACGGCAAGCTGCCGCTGCTGCTGGGCGGCGAGCATCTGGTCACGCTGGGTTCCCTGCGGGCTGTGGCGAAACGGTACCCCGGCCTGCACGTCGTCCACTTTGACGCCCACGCGGACCTGCGGGACGACTACCTGGGCGCGCGCCTCAGCCACGCCTGCGTCATCCGCCGCGCCCACGATATCCTGGGCGACGGACGTATCCACCAGTTTGGTATCCGCAGCGGCGAACGGGAGGAATTCCGCTTTGCCGCGGCGCATACGGATTTTCACCCCTTTTCCTTCGACGGGCTGGCGCGGACCGCGGCGGCGCTGCGGGAGTCCGGCGCGCCGGTGTACCTGACCATCGACCTGGACTGCCTGGATCCCTCCGTCTTCCCCGGCACGGGCACGCCGGAGGCGGGGGGCGTGAGCTTCGGCGACCTGCTGAACGCCATCCTTACCCTGCGGGGGCTGCGCGTCGTGGCGGCTGACGTGAACGAGCTGGCCCCCATGCTGGACGCAAGCGGCGCCTCCACCGCCGTGGCCTGCAAGGTGGTGCGCGAGCTGCTGCTGGCGCTGCTGTAAAGCTCCGCACCGCAAATCCCCGATGATTGACGCCAAATCCCGCAATCATCCGTAAAATCATACAAAAAAGGAGATACGATTATGAGCAGAGTTTTAGTTATCGGCTGCGGCGGCGTGGCCAACGTGGCCATCCGCAAGTGCTGTCAGGTCAGCGACGTATTCACCGAGCTGTGCATCGCCAGCAGAACAAAATCCAAGTGCGACGCGCTGGCCGCGGCGCTGGAGGGCAAGACCGCCACGAAGATCACCACCGCGCAGGTGGACGCGGACGACGTAAACCAGCTGATCGATCTGATCAACGGTTACAAGCCCGACCTGGTCATGAATATCGCCCTGCCCTATCAGGACCTGACCATCATGGACGCCTGCCTTGCCTGCGGCGTCAACTATATGGATACCGCCAACTACGAGCCGGAGGATACCGACGACCCGGCCTGGCGCGCCATTTATGAAAAGAGATGCAAGGAGGCGGGCTTTTCCGCCTACTTCGATTACAGCTGGCAGTGGGCCTATCGGGAAAAATTCGAGAAGGCCGGCCTGACCGCGCTGCTGGGCTGCGGCTTCGATCCCGGCGTCACCCAGGCCTACTGCGCCTACGCCAAAAAGCACGAGTTCGACGAGATCGACACCATCGACATTCTGGACTGCAACGGCGGCGACCACGGCTACGCCTTCGCCACCAACTTCAACCCCGAGGTGAACCTGCGGGAGGTGTCCGCTCCCGGCAGCTACTGGGAGGACGGCCACTGGATCGAGATCCCCGCCATGAGCGTCAAGCGGGAATACCATTTCGATCAGGTGGGCGACAAGGATATGTACCTGCTCCACCATGAGGAGATCGAGTCGCTGGCCCTGAACATCCCGGAGGTGAAGCGCATCCGCTTCTTCATGACCTTCGGGCAAAGCTACCTCACCCACATGAAGTGCCTGGAAAACGTGGGTATGCTCTCCACCACCCCCATCAACTTCGAGGGCCATGAGATCGTCCCCATCAAGTTCCTCAAGGCCCTGCTGCCGGATCCCGCCAGCCTGGGTCCCCGCACCCACGGCAAGACCAACATCGGCTGCATCTTCACCGGCAAAAAGGACGGGAAGG
>CAMJYF010000196.1 GCA_946409885.1 uncultured Clostridia bacterium
TTTGATTATATATAATATATTAAATATTTCTTTTCTTGCGGAGGTTCGTTTTGACGGAGTATACTTTGCCCGGCGTTTCACCCGGCGAGCGGGACAGGCAGCAGGAATTTGCCGCAAGGGTCCGCGCGATCCTGGAGGCGCAGTTCCCGGAGCGGCCTCCCAGGGCCTTTGTGCACACCTACGGCTGCCAGGGGAACGTGGCGGATTCCGAACGGCTGAAGGGTCAGCTGGCCGCCATGGGCTATGTGTTCACAGAGGACAGGGAGCAGGCGGATTTAGTGCTGTTCAACACCTGCGCCGTGCGGGAACACGCCCAGGACCGGGTGTTCGGCAACGTGGGGGCGTTAAAGCCCGTCAAGGAAAAGCGCCGCCACATGAAGATCGTGCTGTGCGGCTGCATGATGCAGCAGGCCCACGTAGTCCAGCGGATCAAACGCAGCTACCCCTTTGTGGACCTGGTGTTCGGCACCTTCGCCGTCCACCGCCTGCCGGAGCTGCTGTACCAAACGCTGCGGGGCGGCAAACGGGTGTTTGAGACCACCGAAACCGCCGGGGAGATCGTGGAGGGCCTTCCGGTGTACCGGGACGGGGATTTCAAGGCGTGGCTGCCCATCATGTACGGCTGCAACAACTTCTGCACCTACTGCGTGGTGCCCTATGTGAGGGGGCGCGAGCGCAGCCGCAGCCCGGAGGCGGTGATCGAAGAGGCCCGGGAGCTGATCGCCGGCGGCGCCAAAGAGATCACCCTGCTGGGGCAGAACGTGAACTCCTACGGCAAAAACAGCGGCGACGGCGTTACTTTTCCGGCGCTGCTGCGGCGGATCAACGCGCTGGAAGGGGATTTCAAGATCCGCTTTATGACCTCCCACCCCAAGGACTGCTCCAAAGAGCTGCTGGACGCCATGGCGGAATGCGAAAAAGCCGCCCGCCACCTGCACCTGCCCTTTCAATCCGGCAGCAGCCGGGTGCTGCGGGCCATGAACCGGGGCTACACCAGGCAGGACTATCTGGACCTGATCGCCTACGCCAAAAAGGTGATGCCGGATCTGTCCCTCACCAGCGACGTGATCGTGGGCTTCCCGGGGGAGACCTATGAGGAGTTTCAGGAGACCCTGTCGCTGATCCGGGAGGTGAAGTTCACCTCGCTGTTCACCTTTATCTTCTCCCCGCGGGAGGGGACGAAGGCCATCACCATGGAGGACCCGGTGCCTGCGGCGGAAAAATCGAAGTGGTTCGCGGAGCTCCTGAAAACCCAGGAGGCCATCGCCGCGCAGCGCTGCGCCGCCATGCTGGGGCGGACCTACGAGGTGCTGGTGGAAAATGAGACCAAGGAAAACGACGGCCGCCTGACCGGCCGCACCGAGGGCAACGTGAATATCGACTTCCCCGGGGACCCGTCCCTGATCGGCCGTTACGTGAACGTAAGGGTGACGGAGGCGAAGAACTGGGTGCTGGCAGGGGAGCTGGCGCTGTAGCGCGGATCAATGATCCGCACCGCCGAAGGCGGATCGTGGCGCAAACAACATTATAGAATCATCGCTGAACCATTTTATCGGAATCGCGTTGCGGGCGGATCATTGATCCGCGCTACGTCATATGCCTGCGGCGCGTTGTATCGCGAAAGGAGAAATCATACCAATGAACGTAATCGAATTGACCAGACAGCTGGGGGAAGCCATCCAGCAGGATGAAAAGTATATCGCCTTTACGGCGGCCAAGCGGGCCAACGATGAGGATATGGCGCTGAACGCCCTGATCGGCAAGCTGAATTTAGTGCAGATGGCCTACCAGAACGAAAGCGGCAAGGAATCGCCGGACGAACAGAAGCTGAGCGATATGGACAAGGAATTCCAGAGTCTGTACGGCGAGATCATGCTCAACGAGAACATGAAGAACTACGAGGCCCGCAAGCAGGAGCTGGACGACATGATGAACTACCTCATCGGCATCCTGTCCCAGTGCGTCAACGGCGCGGACCCCGCCACCTGCGAGCCCGTCAGCGAAACCGGCGACTGCACCGGCAGCTGCAGCACCTGCGGAGGGTGCGGCTGACGAGGCAGACGCGGAACGCGTCTGCAAAGTTGAAAGTTAAAAGTTAAAAGTTAAAAGAGCAATACCGGACGGTATCGTTCCCGGTCGGACGCTCTCAATGCTTTATCGAAAAAATATATAATGCAAGCCCGCAAGGGCTTCCGAATTTTAACTTTCAACTTTCAACTTTTAACTTTTTCATTTCACTTTACTCAGAAAGGCAAACTTACAACCATGGCAGACTACACCCCCATGATGCAGCAGTATTTCAAGATCAAGGAGCTCTACAAGGACGCGATCCTGTTCTACCGTCTCGGCGATTTCTACGAGATGTTCTTTGAGGACGCCGAGATCGCTTCCCGGGAGCTGGAGCTGGTGCTGACCGGGCGGGACTGCGGCCAGGAGGAGCGAGCCCCCATGTGCGGCGTGCCCTTCCATTCGGCGGATACCTATATCGCGCGGCTGGTGGCCAAGGGCTACAAGGTGGCCGTGTGCGAGCAGACGGAGGACCCCGCCACCGCCAAGGGGCTGGTCTCGCGGGACGTGATCCGCATCGTCACCCCCGGCACCGTCACCGAGAGCATCATGCTGGACGAGACGAAAAACAACTATCTGGCCTGCATCTGCTATGGGGAAGAGGACGTGGGGATGAGCTTCTGCGACGTTTCCACCGGCGAGCTGACGGTAAGCGAGGCAACCGGCAAGGACGCCGCCGAAAAGACCGTGAACGCCCTGGCCAGGTTCGCCCCCACGGAGCTGATCTTCAACGAGGCCGCCGCCGACTGCAAGACCCTGCGGGACTACGTGACCCGCAAGACGGATATCGTGGCCTCCGTGAAGGGGGACGGCTGCTTCGATCACCCCAAAAGCCTTGCCGCGGTGGAGGAGCACTTCGGCAAGCCCGCCGAAGCGCTGGGGCTGGCGGACCTGCCCCGCTCTGTGGACGCGCTGGGCTGTCTGCTGGGGTATCTTTACGACACGCAGAAGAACTCCCTTTCCAATATCACCGATATCGTCATCTACAGTGAGGAAAAGTACCTGGCCCTCAACGCCGTGGCCCGCCGCAATCTGGAGCTGACGGAGACCGAGCGCAGAAGAGAGAAAAAGGGCTCGCTGCTGTGGGTGCTGGATAAAACGAAGACCGCCATGGGCAAGCGGATGCTGCGGTCGTGGATCGAGCAGCCGCTGATCAGCGTCTCCTCCATCGTCTACCGGCAGAACGCCGTGGAGGAGCTGTTCAGCGCCGGCGAGTTGCGCGCCGAACTGGCGGAGGCCTTTTCCGGGGTGAACGATCTGGAGCGCATCGCCACCCGCGTGGCCTACGGCTCCGCCAACGCCAAGGAGCTGCGCAGCCTTTCCCAAAGCCTGGCGCTGCTGCCCGCGGTGAAAGACCTGCTGGCTCCCTGCGGCGCCAATATGATCAAAGACCTGCGGGCCGATATCGATCCGCTGGAGGATATCCGGGACCTGATCGACCGGGCGCTGGTGGAGGAACCCCCGTTTTCCGTGCGGGAGGGGGGCATGATCCGGGACGGCTACCACGCCGAGCTGGACGAGCTGCGCTCCATCGTCAACGGCGGACGGGATTTCCTGGCCAAAATCGAGCGGGAGGAGCAGGAAAAAACCGGCATTAAAAAGCTGAAGATCGGCTACAACAAGGTGTTCGGCTACTATATCGAGGTGCTCAACTCCTTTAAGGAGCTGGTGCCGGACCATTACATCAGAAAACAGACCCTTACCAACGCGGAACGCTACATCACCCCCGAGCTGAAGGAGCTGGAAAGCCGGGTGCTGGGGGCGCAGGAGCGGATCGTGCGGCTGGAATACGAGCTGTTCACGCAGGTGCGCGCCACCGTGGCCGACGCGCAGATGCGTATCCGCCTGACGGGCATGAGCATCGCCCGGCTGGACGCCCTGTATTCCCTGGCGGAGACGGCCGTGAAAAACGGCTACGTGCGGCCGCTGGTGGACGATTCCGACCGCATCGATATCAAGGACGGCCGCCATCCCGTGGTGGAACAGTTTCTGGACGGCGCGCCCTTTGTGCCCAACGATACCCTGCTGGACGGGGGCGAAAACCGCACGGCCATCATCACCGGCCCCAACATGGCGGGCAAATCCACCTACATGCGCCAGACCGCCGTTATTGTGCTGATGGCGCAGATGGGCAGCTTTGTGCCCGCGGCCAGCGCCTCCATCGGTATTGTGGACAGCATCTTTACCCGGGTGGGGGCCTCAGACGACCTGGTGGGAGGGCAATCCACCTTTATGACGGAGATGAGCGAGGTGGCGGCGATTTTGTCCTCCGCCACGTCCAAAAGCCTGATTATTCTGGACGAGATCGGCCGGGGCACCTCCACCTACGACGGCATGAGCATCGCCCGGGCGGTGCTGGAATACGTGACCGACAAAAAGAAGATCGGCGCCAAAACCATGTTCGCCACCCACTACCACGAGCTGACCGAGCTGGAAGGGAAGATAGAGGGCGTAAAGAACTACAACACCTCGGTGAAAAAGCGCGGCGACGACATCACATTCCTGCGGCGCATCGTGCGGGGCTGCGCGGACGGCAGCTACGGCATTGAGGTGGCCAAGCTCTCCGGCGTGCCGGGGAGCGTTGTGAAACGCGCGAAAGTGATTTTGCAGGAGCTGGAGGAGAACGGCGCGATGACCGCGAAACCCGCCCCGGGGGCGAAAGCCCCCGAAAGGGAGGCCGCGCCGGAACCGGAGATG
>CAMJYF010000197.1 GCA_946409885.1 uncultured Clostridia bacterium
TTGATTCCGGCCATTGATGAAACAAAAATCAAAATCAGAGACGTAAAGGACCAGCCGATTCTGAACGCTGCCATTCTGGCCGACGTTGATATGATCCTGACCGGCGACAAGGATTTTTTATGCCTTGAAATGGAAAGACCGAAGTGTATGACGCCGGGGGATTACGCGGTTTACGCGCGGCTTTGACAAGGAGGTTTTTATGCAGCATCCCTACCTGTTCTTCTCATCCGCGGACGCGGCGGCGTACCGCGAAAGACTGCAATCCGACCCCGCCGCGCGGGCCCGCTACGAAAAGGCCACGGCAAACGCGGAGGCGCTGCTGTCGGAGCCCTTCGTCACCTGGCAGGAGGTCAACGGCAGCGAAACCCTGCACGCCAACTTCGGCCTGATGAACCAACAGGCCAGCCGGTTCTGCGATTCGCTGGGGCTGAAATACCTGGTGGAGGGCGACGGGCGCTGCGCCGTCAAGCTGAAGGAGCTGCTGGCGCACTTTATCACCTTCGACCGCTGGTACGCCCACAGCTATTTTGTCCGTCAGCCCAACCCCTGGCATTCGGATCTCTGCTCCACCCGCGCCGCGCTGGCGGCGGGCCGTATCTACGACCTGATCCGGCCCTTCCTGTCGCCGGAAGAGCGGCTGACCCTTGCCCGGGGCGTGTTTGAAAAGGGCGTTCTGCCCGCGCTGGGGGATTGGGCGCTGCCCGCCACCCGCATCCACGCGCTGGAATCCATGGGCCACAACTGGTGGGCCGTGTGTATCTCGGAGGCGGCCACGGCCCTGCTGGCCCTGCGGGACGACCTGCCGGGGGAGGACTGCGACGCGATCCTCTCCTGCGCGGACAACGCCCTGGCGGCCTACCTCACCTACCCCGGCAATCCGCTGTTCAACAAGCCCCGCAATTTTGACGACCGGGGCATGTTCTACGAAGGGGTGAACTACGACAACTACGGCAACGGCACCCTGCTGCGATACCTCTGGTGCCGCGAGCGCTGCGACGGCCGCAACGAAACCCTCCGCGCCGCCCTGCCGGAGCACCTGGCGGACGCGCCCCTGCTCTTTCTGTACCCCACCTCGCGGGAAAAGGAGCGGTTCCTGTCCGTCAATTTCTGCGACAGCGATACCGACTGCGTCCCCGACCTGCTGCTGCGGTACGCCGTGCTGCTGGGGCTGGATACCGCCCCCGCCCGGGCGGTGGCCGCCACTTTCGGCACGTGCCTGTGGGAGGAGATCGCCGGGGTGGAGTATGCCGGCCTGCGGGGCTCGCTGGAGGCCCTGCCCAAAACGGCGGTGTTCTCCTCCGGCTGGGCCGTTTCCCGGGACAGCTGGCAGCCGGACGCCACCCTCTTTGCCGTGCGCAGCGGTCTGTGCTGGAACCACGCCCACAACGACGCGGGCAGCTTTGTCATCTACCATAAGGGCCGCCCCCTCTTTGTGGACGAGGGCACCTGCGACTACGGCAACCCCCTGTACCACGCCTATTACTGCCAGAGCGCGGCCCACAGCGTCCTTTTGGTGGGCGACGAAGGCAGCCGGTACGAGGAGCTGTTCCGGGGCAGCAAATTCCCCGGCTCGCTCACCGACCACTATGAGGGGAAGGATTTCTTCTTTGTGCAGGCGGACGCTGCCGGACCCATGGCGCACCTGTGCAGCCGCCTGTACCGCAACTTCCTCTGGATCGAAAACCGCCTGCTGGTCATTGTGGACGACGTCTATTGCCACGCGCCCCAAACCGTACAGTTCACCCTGCACTACGACGGCGCTTACCGGCGGGAGGGGAACGCCGTGCTGTTCGACAACGACGGCGTCCACGCGAAACTCCTCTCCCACAGCGGTCTGGCCGTGACGGAAAACCCCGGCCACGGGCCCCATCAGCCGGAGGAGGCCAAACCCTGTCTGGCGCTGCGGGACGAGGCCAAAGAGCGGACGCATACCCTCTTCCACACGCTGGAGCTGGACCCCGAAAACGGCAGCGTGACCTATGAAACGCTGACCTGCGAGCACGGCGAGGGGCTGAAAATCACCGACGGCCCTGTGGAACGGGAGATCTGGTACAACCACCTGGCGGACGGCCACGTGATGCACGACAATACCCAGGCGACCATCGGCGGGTACGATACGGACGCCTATCTGCTGATGATCACCCGCGACAAACGGGAACACACCGAGCGCGTCCTCGCCGTCTGCGCCAGCTTCCTGCGCAAAGACGGCAAGGTTTTCCACAGCAGCTTCGCGAAGAAGACGGTGGAAGTGACGACGGCGGTCTGAGAGGCAAATTGAAGTTTAGCGAGCTGTTGCTCGCTAAACAGTCGTAAGTCGTGAGTCGTAAGTCGTAAGAAATAGTTGCTCAATCAAAATGGAAAACCCTTGATTTTCAACGTAACACAGGAACGCCCGAAGGGCTTCTTACGACTCACGACTTTCGACTTGCGACTCGAGCCAACGGCTCGCCAAATCCCCGTTTTTATAAAGGAGGCTTTCCCATGCTCACCCCCGGTCTTGTTTCCGTCAGCTTCCGTTCGCTGACGTGTGAGAAAATCATCGCCATTGCCGAAGCTGCCGGGCTGCGGTCCGTTGAATGGGGCGGGGATATCCACGTCCCGGCGGGCGACGCGGCAAAGGCCGCCGCCGTGTATCAGGCAACCGCCGCGGCGGGGCTGGCCGTGGCGGCCTACGGTTCCTACTACAAACTGGGGACCCACGAAGACCCCGCCGGGGAATGGCAAAGGGTGCTGGCCAGCGCCGCGGCCCTTCATGCCCCCGTCGTCCGCCTGTGGGCCGGCGTCAAGGCCAGCGCGGCGGTGGGGGAGGCGGAACGCGCCGCCCTTGCGCGGGAGGCGCAGTCGGCCGCGGACGCGGCGGCGGACCGGGGGATCACTCTGGTGTTCGAGTGCCACCGCAACACCCTCACGGACGACTGGCGCTCCACCCTGCGGCTGCTGGAGGAGATCGGCCGCCCCAACGTCAAAACCTACTGGCAGCCCAACGAGGAGCGGGATTTCGCCTATAACCGGCAGGCGTTGGCCGCCCTGCTGCCCCACGTGGTCAACCTGCACGTGTTCCACTGGCCGGTGCCGGATACCCGTCTGCCCCTGCGGGAGGGCGCGGCGGACTGGCGGGCCTACCTGCGACTGGCCGCCTCCGACGGCAAAGACCGGGCCTGCCTGCTGGAATTCATGCCCGACGACCGTCCTGAGACCCTGCCCGCCGAGGCGGCAACCCTGCGGGCGCTGCTGGAAGAGACGCGGGAACCCGTTCGTTCCTGACGCGCCGCTTTTTCTCCGCTTGACGATCCCGCGCCCGTTTGGTATCATAAATGAATCAGAAAAAAGAGGACCCCCCATGCCGAAATATCAGACTGACAAGCGAAAAAACATTCCGCCGCCCCAGGGCAGCCAAAAGCTGCAAAGGGGCCAGACCGGGCACGCCATCCGGCGGCTGATCCCCTACTATAAGCCCTATTGGGGCACCATGGTGATGGACCTGCTGTGCGCGGCCATGACCACCGTGTGCGAGCTGGTGCTGCCGCTGATCGTGCGGCGGGTCACCAACGCCGCCACCGGCGCCTCCGGCGAGGCGCTGACGGCCCGGCTGATCCTGACCATGGGCGGCGTGTACATCTTCCTGCGGCTCATCGACGCGGGGGCGGCCTATTACATGAACAGCATCGGCCACATCATGGGCACCTATATCGAAACCGACCTGCGGGCGGACCTGTTCGGCCACCTGCAAAAGCTCTCCGTGGGCTATTACAACGACGCCAAGGTGGGCGTGCTGATGAGCCGCATCACCAACGATATGTTCGATATCACGGAGTTCGCCCACCACTGCCCGGAGGAATTCTTCATCGCGGGGGTAAAGATCGTGGGCGCGTTCGTGATCTTATGCACCGTCAACGTGCCCCTCACGCTCATCGTCTTCGCCCTGCTGCCGGGCATGGTGTACTGCATGTACCGCTTCAACCGGCGGCTGAAGGACAGCTTCACCCAGCGCCGCAAACAGGTGGGCGAGCTGAACGCCCAGATCGAGGATTCGCTGCTGGGCATCCACGTGGTCAAATCCTTCGCGGGGGAGGACATGGAGATCGCCAAATTTGCCGAGGGCAACAAGGGTTATTTCAGAATCCAGCAGGTGGTCTACCGCTGCATGGGCGAGTTTCAGGGCATCTCGCGCCTGTTTGACGGGCTGATGTACATCATCACCGTCATGGTGGGGTCCTTTTTCATCATGCGGCAGCAGATCAACGCGGCGGACCTGATCGCCTATCTGCTGTACGTCACCACCCTGTTCGCCTCCATCCGCACCATCCTGCAGTTCGCGGAGCAGTTCTATAAGGGCATTACGGGCATCGACCGCTTTGCGGAGATCATGGACACGGAACCGGAGATACAGGACAAGCCCGACGCCCGGGTGATGGAAAAGCCGGAGGGGGAGATCCGCTTCGACGACGTCACCTTTGTATACAACGGCACCACGGCGGAGGTGATCCACAACCTGAACCTCACCGTCCGCAAGGGGGAGAACCTGGCCATCGTGGGCCCCTCCGGCGCGGGCAAAACCACGCTGTGCTCCCTCATCCCCCGGTTTTACGAGCCCACCAAAGGCCGCATCCTGATCGACGGGCAGGACATCGCCGACTACACCCAACGCTCCCTGCGGCAGAACGTGGGCATTGTGGAACAGGACGTGTACCTGTTCAGCGGCACCGTGCGGGAGAACATCGCCTACGGCCGGCCCGGCGCCACGGACGAGGAGATCG
>CAMJYF010000198.1 GCA_946409885.1 uncultured Clostridia bacterium
CGCATTCCGCATTCCGCATTAAACGGCGAGTGGCGCCGTGCTGCAACTATTCCCTGCTCCCTCAAATCGCCATCACGATGGCCTCGGCGATCTTGGTCTTATTGAAGCCGTTCAGCTCCGTGTTCAGCACGTCCACGGTATCCTGATCGAACTGGAAGCGGTCGTCGTGGTTTTCCAGGCGGGTCTTCAGGTACAGCAGGGCGGGCGGGAAGTTCTGCTTTACGGAACGGATCAGCAGGTCCATGCCCCGCTGTTCGTCGGCGGGCAGGCCCATCTGCCCGTCAAACAGCCAGCGGCCGTAGTAATACTGGGCGATGGGGCAGCCGTTGTCGGCGGAATACTCCATCAGCCCCAGGTAGTCGGCGGCGTCCGGCGCGCCGGGGGGCGTCACGTCCAGGCCGATCAGCGCGTACAGGCAGCGGGCTGTGTTGTCGTCGTTCAGGATCAGGTGCTGCAGGATGCGCATGGCGTCCGCCGTCTTTTCCCGGTCGCTGCGGTGCAGGCTGAACAGGGTATAGGCGTACAGGCGGGAGCAGGGGGCGCTGCCCGCGGCGTGGCCGGAGGCGGCCAGCTCCAGCGCCTTGATGGGGTCCTTGTCGATCAGGGCGCACTTGCACATGGGCACCAGCGACTCCGGATTTTCCGCCCGGCGGACGGAGGAGACGGAAACGCCGTCCAGCTCGTCGATGATTTCCGCCGCGTGCTGGTAGCGCTTGGCGGGGTCCGGCTCCACGCAGCGGCTCATCACCCGCCGCAGGGTGGGGCTGAACTCGGCCGGAGGGTTCTTTTTGAAGGCCTCGGCGGCGTAGTCCTCCGTGGTCAGGAAGAACAGCGTCATGCCGAGGGAATACAGGTCGGAATTGTAGCGGCCGTACAGGGGCTGCCCCATGTGGATCTCCGGCGCCAGAAAGGAGCCGATGCCCGTGACGGGGCCGTTGAGCGTGGGCAGGTCCCGGGCGACGCCGAAATCCCCCAGAATGAACGTCAGCTCGTTGTGCTCGCCGTAGCGCACATAGATGTTGCTGTGCTTGATATCCCGGTGCAGGATCCGGTTCTTTTCGCAGTAGGCCAGCGCCCTGCACACGTCGCGGGTGAGGTCGGCGATCAGCTTTTCGGATACGCCCTTGCTTTTGATGTACTCGGTGAGCACCGTAAGGCGGGGCATGACGAAAAAGAACAGGTAGTGGTTCGCCTGCGGGTCCACGGGGTATTCGTAATAGTCCAGCAGGGGCATGATGTACTCGCAGCCGCGGCATTTCAGCATGGTGTCCCGCTCCGAGTGGACGTACTGGATGGCCTTTTCCGGGGAGGTGATGGTCCCCACGGAGGAGATGACCTTCAGCACCAGCGGCTGTTTGCCGTCCGTCAACTCAAAGACGGTAGAAAACCCGCCGAAGCCGATGGAATTCCCCAGCTTCAGCCGGGGCAGGCCCCGGTCGCGTTTGTACCGCTCAAAGGCGGGCATGAATTCGGATGGCGTCAGTGGCACGGGGGTTCCTCCTTTCCGGCGTTTCTTTCGTGAAAGGTTGTCATAAACCGCTGCTTCATGGAGACGGGGTCGAGCGGCATGTCGCGGCACTGGGGCTGGCGCGTATCCAACAGCAGCACGGACCAGTCGTCCATCAGCTGGTACATGGCGTCGGCGGTCATTTCCGCCAGCGTGTCGGATAGCGCGCGGCAGTCGGCAATGGCGCCCTCCCGCGCCTTGTCCGTCAGCTCCAGCGCGGCCTTTTCTATGTTCCGGTCGCCCCGGTACCACAGCATTTTCTGGGGGCCGTCGGAATACAGCAGCACGTTGCGCACGTCCCGCATGGGCAGCGCGGTCAGCCGCAGACGGTCCCTTGCCCCGGGGCTGACGGTGAAAACCGTGCGGTCGGCGGAGCCGTCGTTATCCTCCGGGGAATAAAAGGCGGAGGAGCCGTCCTCCCGGACGCACAGGGCGTTGCCGTCCCCCAGATGGCCGATCAGCAGGTTGTCGCCGTCCGTCACCGCGAACAGCAGTGTGGCGGAAAAATCGGAGGGGCTTTCCGTAAAACGCCTGCCGTGCCTGCGTTTCATGGCGGCCAGAATGGGGTCGATCACCCCCGCCGCCCGGTCCTCCTGCTGCAGGAACTGCCGCAGGGGAAGACGGGAAAACAGCCGCAGGACCGTATCCACGTTGGCGTCCGCGGCCGCCTCCGCGTATTTCGCGGAGCTGCACCCGTCGGAAAGGGCCAGGATCACGTTGCCGTTTTTCGCGTAGCGGTACTTGGCCCGGTCCTGGCAGGGCACGCCGTTATCCTCGTGATAGACGCCGCGCCCCAGGTAGCGGATGATATTCATTGCCTCACGCCCTTACTGGTTGAAAATGTTGAAAGCGCCGTCGATCTGCGCCTGGGTGCGGGTGATGGTGCCGGTGACGGTGCGGGGGATCAGCTCGCTGAAGAATTTTTCCAGCATGCCCACGTTGTTGCCGGAGATGCTGACGATGCGGTCCGGGTGGATGGTCAGCTGGTTCAGTCGCTCCCGGTTGGCCATGGCCCGCTCGCTTTGAAAGCCCGCCGCCACGAACAGGGCCTTGTGGTTCAGCTCCAGATCGCGCACGCTGTTGCAGGCGGCGGCGTAGGCGGCGTTCACCGCGTCGATCTCCTCCTGGGTAGCGCCCTTGCCCGCGTCCGGATAGCCGTCTGTAAAGTAGTAGTACAGCGGGTGAAAGCTCTCCTCGCCCTCCTCGCGCCAGGCGGCGTAGCGGCGGGAGCCGATCTCAATGGCCCGTAAAATGGCGGGGCCGGGATCCGTGGCGCCGGAGCTGGTGAGGGCCAGCCGGGAGATATCCACGTCGTCGATCAGCTCGCATTCCGTCAGGATCTCATACCGGTGGTTGAACTGGATGAACGTCAGGTAGACGTTCACGCCGGAAAGATAGGGAGAGGTGCGCAGCCGACCCACCATGTTGCTGATGGCGGAGTTGATGTTGTCGATGATGCCCTGGGTGGAAGAGCTGTGATCCACGATGAGAAAAACGTCGATGTTGGGTTTCATGGGAGGGAGATCCTTTCTGTTATGTGATTGGTGAAGTAGTTGGACGCGCCTGCGGCGCTTAGTTGAGCGGCTGCGCCTTGGTTGAGCGGTGCTACGCACCTTAGTTGAACGGCTGCGCCTTAGATAATACAGTTAAAAGCTTGATTCTTTTTCTAAGCGGAGCGCTCAACTAAGGCACATAGTGCCGCTTAACTAAGCGAAACGTCCAACTAAGGCGCGAAGTGCCGCTCAACTCGTTTTACAGCTTCAGTGCCCGTATCCACGCCCCCACGCTGTGCCAGCGGCGGAAGTGGAACTCGTCGGCGAAGGCCTGGCGGGTGGTGTCGTTCAGCTCCATCCAGCGGGCGTATTTGGCGGGGGCGGCGTTCAGGTCGTTATCCGCCTCGTAGGGGAATTCCGCCGTGCCCCAGGTGGGCTCCGCGCTGCCCATGTTGCGCTGGGTGAGGGGGTTCTGCCAGCCCAGCAGGCACTGGAACAGCAGCACCGCGTAGGAGAAGTTGATCTGGTAGGGCTCCCGGAACCGGTCGAACATCAGCGCGGAATCGATATCCGGGTGGACGTAGGGGGGCGTGGCCCCGCCGCCGGGGTGCTTGAAGGTCTCGAAGCTGTCGCAGTCGATGATATACACCTCGTTGGACCGGCCGATCAGCACGTTGTTGCCGGAAAGATCGGAGATGTTGATCTGGTAGAGACGCAGCTCCAGCAGCAGCAGCGAAAGGTTGCGGATGACGGCCGTGCGGCTGAAGCGGTTCCAGGATTCGTTGAGGATGATGTTCCGCAGGGGCTCGCCCGTCACCTGGGGCATGATGAAGCCCAGGCAGGCGTTGCGCTCGTCAAACAGCAGGTCCGTGGGCATGGCCAGCCGGTCGGAACGGATCCGGCGGCCCAGCTCCGCCAGGTTTTCCAGCTTTTCCACCTTTGCGTCCGTGGGGCGGAAGGCGGTGTAGATCTTGATGACCCTGCCCGGCAGCTCCGGGGTGGTAAAGACCTCCGCCTCGCCGCCGATGCCGCCGGTAAGCAGCTTGAAGCGGGTGCCGTCCACGGTGCGGTTGAAGCCGAAGGAGTTTTTCCGGCCCAGGTACAGGGTGGATTTGAACAGCGGATTGACCGTACAGGGGTCCGTGCCGCAGATGGGCGTAACCTTGCGGAAGGGATGGCGCAGCAGTTCCGTCTCGCTGAAGGCGGACAGGGGCTGCGGGATCAGGTACTGGCGGTTGTAGCCGTAGGGATCGAAAAAATACAGGTAGAGCTTTCCCGGGTCCCGGGTGACGGTGTGCAGCACGAATTCCTCCGCCGCGCCTGCGTCGTAAAAGGCGAAGATCACCGGCCCGCCGTGGATGGAGACGGGGTCGATGTGGACGGCGGCGCTGTCGTAGAATTCCTCCGTGTCGCAGCTCAGGGCGTGAAACCGGCACAGGTGCGTCAGGATGAGATCGGCGTTGACCCGCAGCTTCATATTGGAGGAGAGCTTCAGCACCTGCAGCTCGTAAAACACGCTGTTGGCCACAGTGAATTTCACGTCCCGCATGGCGGCCAGCGACCGCAGGTCGTCCGTGGCCTCCAGCACGCAGCTGGTGTGCAGCACGACCATGACGCGCTCGTCCGGGCGCGTGGCGATAAAATTGCGGATGGATGAGAGGATGCTCATGAATGAATCCTTTCGGTGGGAAAGAGGGATTTAACGAGCCGTTGGCTCGAGTCGCAAGTCGTAAGTCGTGAGTCGTAAGA
>CAMJYF010000199.1 GCA_946409885.1 uncultured Clostridia bacterium
TGATATTGTTGACCTGCCCGGGGCGCAGTCCCAGCTTGTTCAGCAACCCGCCGGTGGCGCCGGGACGGTAATCATATTCGAGATAATCCAGGTAAAAGCAGGGCAGCGCGGTGTGATTCGGATACAGGGTGACGGCATAGGAGTAGGGAAATGCGTCTTCGTCCTCTTCCTCCGGTACGGCTTTTCCGTTGACCTTCAGAAGATCCACGTACAGCAATTCGGTTTTGTCTCTCATGTTCTGGCACAGCAGCATGACTTCCGTTTGTGTTCCTTCCCATGCGCCTTCATAGTTGCCACTGAAGCCCCAGGAATTGACGGCATACAGTCCCATCCGATAGCTGTTGTTCCGTTCCGAATAATCGGAAGCACTGAGGGTAGGATGGTATCGCATCGACTCCTTCAGTTCGGGATCCTCCACGCCGAGCGGACCTTTGTCGATTACATTGCCCAACTCCATCTCTGTCATATCTACTTCGTAAACCCAGTAATAGAATGCGACGGAACCGAGAGGCGTGAGGGCGTAGCCCCTCAGTTTGCCGAGCTCAAGGCCTTCTTCTCCGTAGTAATACTCGTCGGGAATGACAGGAACGCAGCCGAAGAATTTCACTTCCCCCGGTTCCACAAGCCCCTCGTCCTCAATGCCGTCGATGTAATAACGTGAATCCAAAAGAAGATGGTTTACGGCGAAATCGTCAAAAATGAAGTAGAGCGGGCGGTTGGACGTATTGCCTACCCGGATCCTGATGACCAGATCCTCCGGGCTCGTCCAGACGCCTTCCTCGTAATCGATATAGTAATCTTTGGTATGCGCCAAGCGGACACGCCAGGGCGAATCGGGATCCGGATGGGACCCCACGTCGTCAAAATCACCGCCGTTCAGATCCTCCAGCCCCACGGAGGCCCGCAGAATCAGGCGGGCGTCGGAGGGGGTGACCGCGCCGTCCCCGTCCGCGTCGGCTGACTGTTCCTGGTCTGTTGTCAGTGTTTCCAGCCCAACGGAAGCCCGCAGCACAGTACGAGCGTCGGCAGGGGTGAGGGCGCCATCCCCGTCCACGTCTCCCTTTGACGCCGCAAAGACAGTTGTCTGTAACCATGCGCAGCAAAGTATGCCTGCCAGAAGAAAGCTGACGAATCTCTTTTTCATGATTATCGGTATCCTTTCTTTTTTGATCGATCCGGCCTTCCGGCCCGTTTGGTTCCCGTTTATCACAACCGCTGGTTGAACTCCGTCAATATCAGGTCGGGGTTTTTGTTTTCGGCCCACTGGATGGTCCACTGGCCGTTGAAGATCAGCAGGTTGTTGCCGCGCACGTCCTGTACCCAGCGGGTGTCCCCGGCCAGGTTCCAGTCGGCGGCGTTGAAGTTGGGGTTGCCCACCCGGCGGATCAGCTCGTGGGGGATGTCCTGCCGCAGGTATTCCACGCCGTATTCGCTCTGCATCCGGAATTTCAGCACGTCGAACTGCAGCACACCCACCACGCCCACGGTCACCTTTTCCATGCCGCCGCCCGGGGCAAAGAAGATCTGGATGGCGCCCTCCTGGGCGATCTGGTTCATGCCCTTGGCAAACTGCTTGCGCTTCATGGAATCCACCTGCTCGATCACGGCAAAGTGCTCCGGCGCAAAGCTGGGAATGCCGGAAAACGCCACCTTCTGCCCGATCTCGCACACCGTGTCGCCGATGGAGAAGATGCCCGGGTCGAACACGCCGATGATATCCCCGGCAAAGGCCTCGTCGATCACGTCCCGCTCCTGGGCCATCATCTGCTGGGGCTGGGAAAGGCGCAGCGCCTTGTTCCCCTGCACGTGGAAGTATTCCTTTCCCCGTTCAAACCTGCCGGAGCAGATGCGCAAAAAGGAGATCCGGTCCCGGTGGGCCTTGTTCATGTTGGCCTGGATCTTGAAGACAAAGGCGGAAAAGCGGTCGTCAAAGGGGTCGATCTCCTCGCCCTCGCCGCTTTTGCGGGGCAGGGGAGCGGTGGTCAGCTTTAAAAAGCTCTCCAGAAACTGCTCCACGCCAAAGTTGTTCAGGGCGGAGCCGAAGAATACCGGCGTCAGCTTGCCGTGGTGTACCTTGTCCAGATCGAACTCGCTGCCAGCGCCGTCCAGCAGCTCCCGGTTGAAGTCCAGCTCGGCCTTCAGGTCTGCGCCGATGGCCTCTGTCAGCGCCGCCTCGTCGTTGATATCGATGTCGATGGAGGCCAGACGGCTGCGCCCCGCGTGGCGGCTTTCGTAGGTCAGCACCTTGCCCCTGTTCCTGTCGTAGATGCCGCTGAAGGTCACGCCGCTGCCCACGGGCCAGTTCATGGGGAAGGTCTCGATGCCGAATTCCGTCTCCAGCTCGTCCATCAGCTCAAAGGGGTCCCGCGTCTCGTGGTCCATCTTGTTGATGAAGGTGAAGATCGGGATGCCCCGCATGGCGCACACCTTGAACAGCTTGCGGGTCTGGGGCTCAATGCCCTTGGCCGCGTCGATCACCATCACCGCGGAATCCGCCGCCATCAGGGTGCGGTAGGTATCCTCGGAGAAATCCTGGTGGCCCGGCGTATCCAGAATATTGATGCAGTAGCCCTCGTACTCAAACTGCATCACGGAGCTGGTCACGGAAATACCGCGCTGCTTTTCCAGCTCCATCCAGTCGGAAACGGCGTGCTTGTCGCTCTGCTTGCCCTTTACGGAGCCGGCGGACTGGATCGCGCCGCCGTACAGCAGCAGCTTTTCCGTCAGCGTGGTCTTGCCCGCGTCCGGGTGGGAGATGATGGCGAACGTCCGCCGCCGTTCAATTTGTTTCTTTGTTTTTTCGTCCATGGTGGTGTATATCTCTTTCTATTGGAATTTGATTTCATCTGTTTCCATATATTTTTACCGGAAATCAGGTCGAGGGCAGTCGGTGCCCGATTGCGGGCGGTCAGTGCCCGATTGCGGGCGGTCGGTGCCCGATTGCGGGCGGTCGGTGCCCGATTGCGGGCGGTCAGTGCCAGATTGCGGGCGGTCGATGCCCGATTGCGGGCGGTCAGTGCCCGATTGCGGGCGGTCAGTGCCCGCCCCTACAGTCTGACAATTTCCTCTTTTCTGCTTGCTTCTTTTGCGTAGAGGGATTATAATAATGACAAAGGAAATCAAGAGGTGCCGTAATGATCAACAAGCAGCAAATTCTCAGCGACGTGGATACCGTGGACCACATCACCGTCCTGCCCCGGTGGAACAAGCCCTTTGACCGGGAAAGGGCCGTCCGTGCCATCCGGCACTGCAGATCCTATTACGGAGACGTTTTTGCGTTCGACCTGGCGGATTTCACCCGGCTGGAAACCGCCACGGAGCGGGAGCTGCTGGAGGAGCTTGTCGCCATCCGCGAAACCCTCCTGCGCCACCTTTTCTGACGATTCCCTACTCCCTATTCCCTAAATCGACCCACACCGCCGGCCGCACGCCAAGCGCGGGGTCCTCGCCGTAGTAATCGTACCGGGCGGCGCCCGTCTCGTCGATGTAGCAGGCGGGCATGCCCTCGCTGGTCTGGGTGCGCAGCCACCAGCCGATATATTCCGCCGGAGCTTCCTCTCCGGCGTTTTTTGCCGCCTTTTTGTCCAATGGGGCCAGGCAGCGCTTTTCGTTTTCCGTTTTCAGACGGCGGTTCAGCTCCGACAGGCTCAGCAAAAACAGCCTGTCCGTTCCCTCCGGCGTCTCCCGCGCGGTGTAACTCAGAAAATCCGCTCCCTCGCCGTCGTCGTAAAGCTTTGTTTCCGCCCAGTCCTCTTCATCGTCGTAGGCGTAGGGATAACGGTAGCCGTAGGCGTCGCCGCTGTCCGCGCCGGCGTCCGGTTCGGTGACGCGGATCAGCGCCTTCTCCCGCTTGCCGAAGGATTTTTCGTAAAACTCCCCGTTCAGCCACCGGCGGACGTCGCTTTTGGCCCAGGTGGTATCAACGGAGGAATCGTTATACCGGCTCACGCCCACCGCGCGGCGGCTGAGCAGCAGCACCGCGTCGCCCTGTTTTTCCAGCACCTGCCATTCGGTGGGGCAGAGGAAGGACCCGAAGGTCACAGTATCGCCGATCACGGCGCCTTCCAGCGCGGCCACCTCCTGCTGCCAGGTTTTTTCCGGCAGCAATTTGCAAAACCAAACGGCGGCGGCGATCCCGGAAATCAGCAGCAGGCACGCCAGCGGGATCAGCACGGCGGCCAGCGCGCGGCGGAGGCGCTGCCGCTTTTTGGCGGAACGCCCCGTCAGGGCGTAGCGGGTCAGCGTTTCGGCCAGGTCCGGCGGGGCAAACCGCACCGCCTTGCTGTAGTTGCGGTCGCCTTCGGCGTCGATGGGTACCTCCGGCAGTTCTTCCCGGGTCTTCACGCGCTTTTCCGCCATGAATTTGCCCAGATACGCCAGAGACGTGCGCGGCGCCTTGTCCAGCACCCGCTCGCAGTATTCGTCCGCCTTGGCCCATTCGCCGTCCTCTAAAAACAGAAAGGCCCGTTCCAGCAGCGGGGCAAGCTCCGCCGGAACCTCGTCCGCGGGAAGGGCGTCGGGGCTGAATACGGGCTGCTGTTCCATTGTCACAACAAAATCGTTCTCATTGTCCGCCGGTTCCAGATACTGTTCCTCCGGCGCCGCGCCAACGATCTCGTTGTCTTCTCTCACGTCTGTCATGGTACCTCCGCGCCGCCAGAACGGCGCAACGGGCTGATATGATTGATACAACATATTATTTTATCATATCATCAATGAAATAGCAATCA
>CAMJYF010000200.1 GCA_946409885.1 uncultured Clostridia bacterium
GCCGCGCTACCGCCATGGGTAAGGTTCGCGCGTTAAACCAAACATCTCGACAAACTGCCAATTTCCCGGGGAAGGGAGGAACTGTAATGAAAATACTGTACGCGGAGGACGAGCCCGCCATGTCCGAGGCCGTTACCGACGTGCTCACCTATCACAAATACAACGTGGACGCGGTTGCCGACGGCGAGGAGGCGCTGGCTTACGCGGAGGCGGAGGACTACGACGCCATCATACTGGACGTGATGATGCCAAAGCTTTCCGGCATTGAGGTGCTGAAAAAGCTGCGGGACCGGGGCTGCAAAACGCCCGTCATGCTGCTGACCGCCAAGGCGGAGGTGGAGGACCGCATCGAGGGGCTGGACCTGGGCGCGGACGACTACCTTACCAAGCCCTTTGCCATGGGCGAGCTGCTGGCCCGGGTGCGGGCCATGCTGCGCCGGCGGGAGGATTTTACGCCGGATATCCTCACCTGCGGCAACCTTTCGCTGAATATGCAGAACTATGAGCTCAGCTCCGATTCCGGTTCCTTCGTACTGTCAAAAATCGAATACCAGATGATGGAGCTGCTGATGGCCAATCAGGGCCGGTACTTCTCCACGGAGGATATCCTCGTCAAGGTATGGGGGTATGATACGGACGCGGACGTGGGCATCGTGTGGGTATATATCTCCTACCTGCGCAAAAAGCTGACGTCGCTGAAGGCCAACGTGGAGCTGAAGGCCAAGCGCAACATCGGCTATACGCTGGAGGTCACAGAATGATCCAGGCGCTGCAGCGGCGGTTTATCCTTACCGCCATGATCGCCATCTCCGTCTTCGTGCTGGTGCTGTTGGGCTTCACCAACGGCGCCAACGCCTATACCACCGCGCGGCAGAACGGGGATATCCTCGACGAGCTTTGCGCGCGCGCCGCGGAAGAGGGACAGGCGCTGTTTCTTCCCGCCGCCGGCGCGACCGCTACGGACGCCGCTTCGCCCACGGACCTGCTGCCTGCCCTCCCGCCCGAGACGGAGGACAGCGTGAAGCGCAGCTTCCGCTGGTTCGGCGTCGACCTGATGGACAACTACCGGATGTCCGCCGTCTATTTTGAGGCGCTGATCGGCCCCGGCGGCGGGATCCGCGCCGTGGATACGGACCGTTTGCCGGAGGGAAGGGAAAAGGAGGCAAAGCAGCTGGCCGCCTCCGTCATCGTCAAAAGTGAGAAAAAGGGCCGCAGCGGCGATTACCGCTTCCAGAGCGTGGAGGCGCCCTTCGGCCGTGTATACGTGTTCCTGGATATCTCCTACCAGCGTTACGCGGTCGTCCGCGTGGCGTATACCTCTCTGCTGGTGGGGATCCTGTGCATCGAGATCATGTACTTCTTCGTGCGCGTCCTTGCCCGCAAGGCCATCCGGCCCATCGCCCAGAACATGGAGCGGCAGAAGCAGTTCATCACGGACGCCGGTCATGAGCTGAAAACCCCCGTCGCCATCATCATGGCCAACACGGAGGCCATGGAGCTGTGCACCGGCGAAACAAAATGGAGCCGCAATATCCGGGAGCAGGCCCAGCGCCTCAGCGGCCTGACCCAGAACCTGCTGACGCTGGCCAAGATCGACGAGAGCACCTTTATGGAATCCGTGGAGCAGGTCTCGCTGACCGGCACCGTCAACAGCGTGATCGATATGTTCATGGAGCCCGCCGCCCTGAAGCACATCCTGATTGAAGGGAACGTGCAGGAGGGCGTGGAGCTGAAGGCCAACCGGGATATGATGACCCGGCTGATCTCCACCCTGCTGGATAACGCCGTCAAATACGCCTCCTCGGACAGCACCATCGATATCTCGCTGAAAAAGGCGGATAACGGCGCAGTCTTCGTCATCAAAAACCGCTGCGACCAGCTGCCCCAGTGCGAGCCGGACAAGCTCTTCGACCGGTTCTACCGGGCGGACGCCGCCCGCACGCAAAAGCATGGCGGCTACGGCATCGGCCTTTCCGCCGCGCAGGCCATCACGGAGCTGCATAAGGGCACCATTTCGGTGAAGTACGAGCCGGAAAACGTGATTGCCTTCACAGTGAAACTATAGCCCGCTGACGGCACCGGCTCTGTGAGTCATCGCCACCGGACTTGATTTTTTTGTTCTTTCCGCGTATAATAATGCTGACACCCGATCAACCGGCAACGGCTGAAAAAAGACAGGAAAAGGATGCGGTCGTTTGATTTACACATTGGAAAATATTATCGGGATCATTACGCCGATTGCGGAAAAATACCGGCTGAATGCCGTGTTTTTGTTCGGTTCCTACGCCCGCGGGACAGCAGATGAAAACAGCGATATCGACCTGATGGTCGATACCGCGGGGGCCGACCTGGATACCCTGTTCAAGCTTGGCGCATTATATGACGAGCTGGAGCGCGCCTTTGGGAAGGAAATCGATCTGATCACTGTTTCCTCCTTTGAGCAGCCCGCCGTCCGACCGAGCGAAACCGCTTTCAGGGAGAATATCATCCGGGAAAGGAAGCGTGTTTATGCAGCCGCCTGATATGCAACGCATCGAACACATCAGAGACTACTGCGCGGAGATCCTTTATGGGGCTTTTCAACTGAAAAACAGCGGGCTTTTCAACTGAAAAATCTGCTTGCCTTTCGGACAAATATATGCTATATTAATTTGTACTCTATATAAAGGAGCGAACCGTATGGATCCTATCAAGGTCGATTTTTCCGACAGCGGCAAAAAGAAGAGCGTCAAGGACGTGTTCATCCCGCCGGATAAGCCCGTGCTGCGCATCATCATCAACGTGGTGATCACGGCCGTGGTGGCGGCGGTGGCGTATTATTTCATGCTGCCCCCCATGAACCTGGGCTCTTACGATTTTTATATCTACTGGGCCGTGGTGCTGGGCGCGTTTATTGCCAGCGCCTTCCTCACCTCCGGCGCGGCCACCAAGCCGGAATATGTGCCCTTCGTCAAGCGGCAGGCCGTCGCGCCCATTGTCATCGCGGCGGTGCTGGCGCTGATCGTGGGCGTGGGATATCTTGCCTCCTCCCCCTTCTTCCGCGCCAGGGCCTATTCGCAGGTGCTGGATATCGACACGGCGGATTTTGACGACACCGTCTCCGCCATCAACCGCATGAGCGATTTCGACAAGGTGCCGCTGATTGACGCGGCCGCCGCCGAAGCGCTGGCCACCAAAACGCTGGGCGACTTTTCCAAGCTGAATCTGGAATCCCAGTTTGTGGTGCTCACCGAGGACAGCACGCAGATCAACTACAAGGGCACGCCCTACCGGGTGTACCCCCTGAAGTACGGCAACATCTTCAAGTGGTTCACCAACTCCGTCATCGGCGACGAGTTTGAGGGCATCCCCGGCTATGTGCGCGTCAACCTGAACACCCAGGAGGCGGAGCTGATCACGGATTACGATATCGCCTACTCCACCGCGGAGCACTTCGGCGAGTATCTGGAGCGTGTGCTGCGCTTTAAGTACCCCACCTACATTTTCGGCGAGATCAGCTTTGAGATCGACGAGACCGGCAAGCCCTACTGGGTGGTGGAGCACATTAAAAAGACCATCGGCCTGGTGGGCGGCGACGAGGTCGCGGGCATCATTCTGGTGGACGCCGAAACCGGCGAGGACACCTATTACACCGCCGAGGATATGAAGACCGCCATCTCCTGGATCGACCAGGCCTACGACGCCAACCTGCTGATCCGCCAGTACAACTGGCTGGGCAAGTATTCCGGCGGCTTCTGGAACTCCATCATCGCCCAGTCCGGCGTGCGACAGACCTCCCAGGGCTATTCCTTCCTGGCCATCGGCGACGACGTGTACCTGTATACCGGCGTTACCTCCGTCACCTCGGACGACTCCATCCTGGGCTTCTTCTTCATCAACCAGCGCACCAAGGAGGCGTTCTTCTACTCCACCACCGGTACCACCGAGGCCAAGGCCCAGCGTTCCGCGGAGGACAAGGTCTCCGATAAAAAGTGGCAGGCCTCCTTCCCCATCCTTCTGAACATCGACGGCGAGGCCACCTACTTTATGGCCTTAAAGGGCGATTCCGACCTGGTGAAATCCTACGCCATGGTCAACGTCAAGCAGGCCAACGTGATGGTGATGCCCGCCAACGAAAGCATGGATCTGACCAGCTGTGTGCGGGAGTACGTTTCCGCCATGAAGGCCCAGACCCCGCCCGTCATCATTGATTTCATCTACGACGCCACGGATATCGGCGCGCCGTCGGATAACGAACAGCCCGGCGGTCCCGACGATACGCCGGAGAACGAAAACCTCTACACCGGCGCCATCACCGACATCCGCACCGCGGTGATCGACGGCAACACCTACTATTACTTCAGGCTTACCGGCGACGACCGCTATTATGTGGTGGAAGCCAGCCTGAACAACGAGGCCGCCCTGTTCAACGTGGGCGATACCGTCACCGTCTCCGTCATCCAGCCCATTACGGAAAACCTGATCGGCACATCCGATATCATTTCCGGCGAACCGGAAGCGGCGTCCCCCGCCCCGGCCGCCACCGGAACGGACGGATAACACCGTCGCCGACGGAAAACAAGTCCCCCGCGCGGGCGCAGGAATCAACCTGCCGCACCCGCCGCGGGGGATTCTTTGACTCTTCACGGATTTTTGTGGGATTTCAATCAAATCGACAAATTGGCAATTTGT
>CAMJYF010000201.1 GCA_946409885.1 uncultured Clostridia bacterium
TCATCAAGGCCGTCAATTCCTTTGAGGAAAACAAAGGCGTCAAGCTCGCCACCTACGCCAGCCGGTGCATCGAAAACGAGCTGTTGATGCACTTCCGGTCCAGGAAGAAGACGGCGCTGGACGTTTCCTTCGACGAACCCATTGAAACGGACGGCGAGGGCAATCCGCTGACGCTGATCGATATCATCGCCCAGGAGGACACGGTGCTGGAGGACATCTGCCGTCAGAACAACCTGAAAAAGCTGGTCCGTTTTGTCAACGAGATCGAGGACCCGCGGGAAAAGGAGATCGTGATATTGCGGTACGGCCTGAAGGGCCAGCCGCCGAAAACGCAGAACGAGATCGCGAAGCAGTACGGTATTTCCCGTTCCTACGTCAGCCGCATTGAGACCAAGGTGCTGAAGCGGCTGCGCAAGCGCTTTGAAAATGAATCCACGTTTTAGGCGCGGCAAAAACAGCGATTGACCAAAGCGGTTTTCTCTGATAGAATAGAGGGGAAAATAAACCTCTGCGGGAGGAAACAGCATGGAACAACAGTTTCTGCGTTACGCGCCCTATGAAAAGGCGCAAACGCCAAAAGAGGCCGCCGTCGTTTCAAACGGCGTCCGGATCTCCGTATTGACGCCCTGCCTGTTCCGGGTGGAGGAGCAGCGCAGCAGCGTTTTCTGCGACAAACCCACCCAGGCGGTGATCTGCCGGTCGTTTGACGCGCCGGCATTCACCGTTCACAAGACCCGCGATGAGATCACCGTGCAGACGGAGCTGGCCGCGCTTTGCTACTCCTACCGGAAAAATGCGGTGGTATCCGTCACCCCCGCGGAGGGGGCGGCGGTGCGGGATTTTCACGAGGGCAACCTGCTGGGCACCCGCCGCACGCTGGACCGGACCTTCGGCCCCGCGCGGCTGGGGGAAGGCGTGCTCTCCCGCAGCGGCGTCGCCGTGCTGGACGACGGCGACTCCCTCCTCATCGACGAAAACGGCGGCATACTGCCGAGAAAGGTAAAGGGGACGGACCGGTATTACTTTGCCTACGGCCGCCGGTACCGGCAGGCGCTGACAGATTATTTCCGCCTGACCGGCTTCCCTCCCCTCATCCCCCGGTTTGCCCTGGGCAACTGGTGGAGCCGCTACAAGGCGTACACCGCCGACGAATATCAGAAGCTCATGCAGCGGTTCATCGACGAGAAGATCCCCGTCACCGTGGCCACCCTCGACATGGACTGGCACTGGGTGGACGTGGTGGACCGGTTCGGCAAGGGCAGCATGGACCAGTTGACCCGGAAGGGGGTACAGGAGCTGTTTTTCAACCTCTCCTCCCCCGGCTGGACCGGCTATTCCTGGAATACCGACCTGTTTCCGGACCCGCAGGGCTTTCTGACCTGGCTGAAAAGCAAAAACCTGAAGGTCACCATGAACCTGCACCCCGCCTCCGGCTGCAAGTTCTACGAAGACGCCTACCGGGATTTCGCCGCCTTTATGGGCGTCGACCCGGAGACGGAGCGGCAGATCTTTTTTGATATCACGGACGAGAAGTTTCTGACCGGCTACTTCCGCTTTCTGCACCATCCCCATGAAAAGATGGGTGTGGATTTCTGGTGGATCGACTGGCAGCAGGGCACAAAGACGAAGGTAAAGGGGCTGGACCCCCTCTGGGCGCTGAACCACTACCACTCGCTGGATATCGCCCGGGAGGGCAAACGGCCGCTGATCCTGTCCCGTTTCGCGGGGGCGGGTTCCCACCGGTATCCGCTGGGCTTTTCCGGCGATACGGCGCAGAACTGGGCGTCGCTGGCCTTTCAGCCCTATTTTACGGCAACCGCCTCCAACATCGGGTACACCTGGTGGAGCCACGATATCGGCGGCCACCACGCGGGCGCCAGGGACGACGAGCTGTACCTGCGGTGGGTGCAGTACGGGGTGTTCAGCCCCATCCTGCGGCTGCATTCCACCTCCAACGAATTCATGGGGAAGGAGCCCTGGAAATACAACGGCTTTGTGCGGCAGAACGCCACGGAGGCGCTGCGGTTCCGCCACCGGCTGATCCCCTATCTGTATTCCATGAACCGCCGCACGGCCATGGAGGGCCGCGCGCTGTGCGAGCCCATGTACTATCAGAACCCCGCCGACGAGCGGGCCTACCGCTGCCCGAACGAGTATTGGTTCGGCAGCGAGGTGATCGCCTGCCCCATCACGGAACCCGCCGATAAAAAGACGAACCTGGCGGGGGCAAAGGTCTTTCTGCCGGAGGGCCGCTGGACGGACCTGTTCAGCGACAGGATCTATCAGGGCGACGGCGAAACGGTGCTGTACCGGGACGCCACCGCCATTCCGGTGCTGGCGAAGGAGGGCGCCATCATTCCGCTGGACCGCAACGCCACCAACAACGACTGGCGCAATCCCGCCGCGCTGGAGCTGCTGGTCTTCCGGGGCAATTCCTCCTTTTCGCTGTACGAGGACGACGGCGAGACCATGGCCTTTGCCGAAGGGCATTACGCGGAGACGGAATACCGGGTGACGGAGGACGGGAATACGGTCACATTTGCCATCCTGCCCGCCCGGGGGGACGCTTCCGTGCTGCCGGAAAGGCGGCATTATCTGGTCACCTTCCGGGATATCCGGGCGGCGGAGGCCGTCGCCGTGCGGAAAAACGGCAGGCGGACCGCCCCGCGCACACAGGACGATCCGCGTTATCTGCAACTGCTGCTTTCCGACGTTTCGCCGGAGGATGAGATCCATATCACCCTGTCCGGGGTGACGGTCCGGCGGTCGCCGGACAAGCGGGAGCTGAAGATCGAGCTGATCTCCAAGCTGCAGGGCGACAACGCCGCCAAGCTGATGTATACCAGATGCATCGAAGAAGACGCGGACACCGTTCCCGCCAGCCTGAAAGGCCCCTTCGCGGAGCTGAACATACTGTTTTGACGGCAGCCGCAAACCGGGATTTGCCGCGTTGCAGGGGCGGCACTGACCGCCCGAAAACACCCTCAAAATGAAATGGGTTGAAAGACATTCTGGTTGCGGGCGGTCAGTGCCCGCCCCTACAGGGTACCCCGTCAAACCTCAACTTGTCACATAAACCGGGTGGGCCTGAAAGGGACGGTTGCCGCCACGAGGGCGGGGCAGGCAGGCGTCAAACAGCTTGTCCGCCTGGTATTCCAGCGCCGCGTCCCTGGCGCAGGAGGGCTGTTTTACCGCGTCGGAAAGGTTGGTGACCACGGGAAGGGTCGCCGTTTCCCGCATACGGGCCAGCGCTTCGCGGCCCCTGTCGTTAAAGGCCAGTACCCGCAGATAAGAGGGCGCGGAGGACGCGTCCTCTTTTGTTACGCACAGCGTTGCGGCCAGCAGGATCTGCCGCAGCCTTGCCAGGGTGAACCGCTTGGATTTGACGGCGGCCGCCACCTCTTCCATACAGGCGCTGTCCCGCACGGCCTGGGCGAGCTTGTTTTCCAACCCCTGGTTCACGTTGTCCAGCGCGGCGAACTCCGCCGCCGACACGGTCAGCAGCCGGGAAAAGGCGGCCACGGAAAACAGCCGCCGGTCCAGCGGGAAGCGCCCCTCCCGCAAGGCCTCCTCCAGCAGACAGAAGGTCTGCCGGGGCATATAATCCGCCAGCCGCGGGGGAAGCCCCCCGGCGAGGGCGTTCTCCTCATAGAGCAGCCCGCGCAGAAAGGAAGCGCTGGCCATGTCCCCGTCGGGCGCCGGGGCGTCGTGCCCCCGGCGCAGGGGCCGCTCCACGGCAAAGGGACGCAGCGGGCCATCCTCGGGCAGGCGCTTCAGGTATTCCACGGCCAGCACGTTGTTGGCGTCCTTCAGCAGGTCCGCCTCCCCTGCCATCCCCTTTTGCCGCAGCAGGGCGTCCACGGCGGCGGGGTAGGTTTTGCCCCTGTCCCGGCACAGGTCCCGGGCCTCCGCTTCCAGAGCGGGGTCACAGAGGAACGCCGCCAGCGCTTTCAGCTCCGCAAGCGTGGCGGAGGCCCCGAAGGACAGGTACCCCTCCGCGCCGCAGGCCAGGGCAACGGCCACGGCCCCGGCGGCGAATCTGCCCGCGTTGGACACGGCGTATTTTACCGGCAGCTCCAGCACCAGGTCCGCGCCGCCCCGCACGGCTGTTTGGGCCCGCAGCAGCTTTTCTCCCACGGCGGCCTCCCCCCGCTGCACGTAGTTGCCGCTCATCACCGCCGCCACGCAGTCCGCCCCCGTCAGGCGGCGGGTCTGCTCCAGATGGTGCCTGTGACCGTTGTGAAAGGGGTTATATTCCGCGATAATAAAGGCTGTCTTCATCATTCCACCGCATTCCTGAAAAATAACACTTGAAAAACCGGAAATATATGTATATAATAAGCAAGAATAAAAATAATATCAAGTCAAAATTCGGAGGTTATTCATGAAAATTCTTGTCATCAACTGCGGCAGCTCCTCGCTGAAATACCAGCTCATCAATATGGAGAACAACGAGCTGCTGGCCAAGGGCATCTGCGAACAGATCGGCACCCTCAGCACCTTTACCCACAAGGTCCCCGCGGATGAATCCAAAAACCGCAAGCAGATCCCCATGGAGATGAAGGACCACGGCGACGCCATCCGCATTGTGGTGGATGCGCTGACCAGTGACGAGCTGGGCGTGATCTCTTCCATGAGCGAGATCGCGGCCGTCGGCCACC
>CAMJYF010000202.1 GCA_946409885.1 uncultured Clostridia bacterium
GAGCTTTTCGGTGGGCGACAGGTTTTCGATGCTGTGGGTATAGCCCGGCAGCATATGCACCGCCGTGGGCTCCTCCCCGGACACGCGGAATGCCAGCACCTCGTCACCGCCCACCTTCCGCTGGCGGATCAGCGCCCGGCCGGACACCACGATGAAGAACTCCCACTTGCTGTTGTGCCAGTGCTGCCCCTTGGTGACGCCCGGGTTGCTGACGTTGACGGAAAACTGGCCGCCGGACACGGTCTTCAGCAGCTCCGTAAAGCTGCCCCGCTCATCCGCGTTCTTTTTCAGGGGAAAGGCCGCCTTTTCGGCGGGCAGGTAGGAGAGATAGGCGGAATACAGCTTTTTGGCGAAGGAGCCGTCCGGGATCTCCGGCACCGTCAGCGTCTGCGGCTGGGCGGCAAACTGCCCCAGCAGCGCCGCGATCTCTCCCAGCGTGACCTTGTGGGCCTCCCCAGCGAGATAGTAGTTGGCCGGATCCTCCGGCTGGAACGGTTCCCCGGCGGGAACCGGACGCAAACGTCCTTCCAGCGCGTCCAGTAAACCGTTCACCAGGTCGTCGATATACAGCAGATGCAATTGAACGGAGGGGTCGTTCACCGTCAGGGGCAGCCCGTGGGCGGCCTGGTGGCAGAAGGTGGCCACCGCGCTGTTGTACCCGGGGCGGCACCACTTGCCGAAGAGGTTGGGCAGCCGGTAGATCAGCGGCGTGGCGCCGGTCTCTTTGGCGTAGGCCAGCAGCACCCGCTCCGCCTCCGCCTTGCTTTCCCCATAGGGGGAACCGGCATAGCGGCCCTGCAGCGACGCCTGCACGGAGGAGGACAGCATCACGGGGCAGGTATTTCCCTTTTCCCTCAGGCAGGAAAGCAGCGTTTGCAGAAAGCCCACGTTGCCCCGGGTAAACTCCGCCGGGTCCTCCGGCCGGTTGACCCCCGCCAGATGGAAGACGAAATCACAGCGGCCGCAGTACTCCGCCAGCGCGGCGGGGTCGGAATCGATATCATAGGTCATGACCTCCTCCACGGAAAGCGCGGGCCGCGTGCGGTCCTTGCCGTCCCGGAGGTTTTTCAGGCTTTCCGTGAGATTTTTTCCCACAAAGCCCTTCGCGCCGGTCACCAGTATCTTCATTGTTCTTTTCTCCAAACCATTTTGTTGACCACGCCGGTATAGCTCTGGATGAGCCGCACCACCTTGGCGGATACGTTGGTATCCGTATAGTCCGGCACCGGCACGCCGTAATCGCCGTTCTGGTGCAGGGCCACGGCGGTGGCCACTGCCTGCAGCAGGCTGGTCGTATCGATGCCCGCCAGCACAAAGCAGCCCTTATCCAGCGCCTCCGGCCGCTCCGTGGAGGTGCGGATGCTGACGGCCGGGAAGGGCCGCCCCACGGAGGTGAAAAAGCTGCTCTCCTCCGGCAGGGTGCCGCTGTCGCTGACCACGGCAAAGGCGTTCATCTGTAAACAGTTGTAATCCCAAAAACCCAGCGGCTGGTGGCGGATCACACGGGGGTCCAGCGCGAACCCGGTCTGATCCAGCCGTTTGGCCGAGCGGGGATGGCAGGAGTACAGCACCGGCATATCGTAGGTCTCCGCCAGCCGGTTGACGGCATTGAACAGGGACCGGAAGTTTTTTTCGGTATCGATATTCTCCTCCCGGTGGGCGCTCAGCAGCAGGTAGCCGCCTTTTGTCAGCCCCAGCCGGGCGTGGATATCGCTGGCTTCAATATGGGGCAGCTGCGCGCCCAGCACCTCCGCCATGGGGGAGCCGGTGACGTACACCCGCTCCGGCGGCAGGCCGGTGGCGATCAGCCAGTCCCGCGCCCGCTCGGAATAGGCCATGTTCACGTCGGAGATCACGTCCACGATGCGGCGGTTGGTCTCCTCCGGCAGGCACTCGTCCTTGCAGCGGTTGCCCGCCTCCATATGAAAGATGGGGATGTGCAGCCGCTTGGCCCCAATGACGGACAGGCAGCTGTTGGTATCGCCCAGCACCAGCACGGCGTCCGGTTGGACGCGGGCCATCAGGGCGTAGCTGCGGGCGATAATGTTGCCCATGCTCTCCCCCAGGTGCTCGCCCACCGCGTCCAGGCACACGTCCGGCGGGTCCAGCCCCAGCTCCTCAAAAAAGATGCCGTTCAGCGTATAATCGTAATTCTGCCCGGTATGACACAGCAGCGTATCAAAGCAGGCGCGGCACTTTTGAATCACCGCCGCCAGCCTAATGATCTCCGGCCGGGTGCCCACCGTGATCAGCAGCTTCAGTCTGCCGTCGTTCCGGAAGGAAACAGTATCAGTCATGGTCATTTCTCCTTTTCGGCCTCAAACAGCCGCAGCCGGTCGTACAGGTCCGTCCGCTCCTTCGCGCCCCGCACCGCCTGCCGGGCATGCAGCTTCGGCCGTTTGCCGTGAGCGGCCCGCCAGCCATACACGGCGGCAAAGCGGACAAGGCCCACGGGCAGCAGCACAGGGTGCCTGCGGGTCAGCGGCCACTTCTGGAAGACCATCTCCCGCAGCAGGGAGCCCATCCGCAGCAGGCGGTTGTTTTGCCCCGTGCCGGAGGTGATCAGATAGGCCTGGCGGGAACGGTCCACGTTTTTCTGCCCGAAGTTGCCGCCGGAGAGGATATCCTCCAGCAGCGCGTCGGCAAGAGCGGGATCCACCGGCGCCAGCGGAACGGCAGAGCAGCCCAGATATCTAGCACACAGGTCGTTGAGGCAGTCCGCGAACCGCAGCAGGCCCAGCTGTCGCAGGGTTTCGCCGAACATGGCCCGGTATTCCTCCTCCCGCAGCGTTTCCGTGAACACCGCCCAGTCGCACAGCTGCCGCAGCCCCACGCCGCTGTTGGTGAGGTGGTGGGTCAGGTGCAGCAGCACCACCAGCCCGTGGTCGTAAACGGAGGGCAGCCGCATGGGTCCAAAGGGGGTCTGCCGCACGGCGGACCGTTCGATCAGCCCCGCCAGCGCCCGGCGGCAGGCGTCGCCCGCGGCCCCTTCCGGCACGCCGGGCAGCGCATAGTGCATTTCAAAACGAAGGTTGTCTTTATAATACAGGTCATGCCGGCCGTGGCTCTGGCAGGCGGAGGTATAGCCGTTGGCCTCCAGCAGCGCGCCGGCCCGGGGGATATCCTCCCGCGCGACGAGAAAATCCACGTCGCCCAGCTGGCGCAGCTCCGGTTCCGGATACCAGACGGAGCAGGCATAGCCCTTGATGATGGCGTGGGGGATCCCCGCCTCCTCCAGCAGGCAGCTGAGGGCGGAGTGGGCCCGGGACAGCATGACGTTGGAGGCCACGAACCGCTTGACGGAGGTTTGCATCTCCCGGCGCACCGTGGGGGGATAGCCCTCCGGCTCCACGTTGCGGAAGGCCAGCAGGAACACGCCCTGCACGTATGCCTCCCGCCACAGGTCGGCGGGGTCCGCCTCCGCCGGCTGCCGCGCCGCGCCGAACAGCGACGCCGCCAGCAGATCCAGCAGGGTTTTCTGAACAGGGGTAAAACGCTCAGGCATGGCCACCCTCCCCGTTCAGCGCCTCCTGAATATAGGAGAGGGACAGCAGCTTGCGGGCCACCTCGTCCTCGTTCAGCAGCCGCGTATTGGAGCTGGTGAACTCCGTGAGGGTGTTGCGGTCCGGTTCGCCCTTTGAAAAATAGTTTTCGTAGTTGAGGGTGCGGTTATCCGCCGGCACCCGGAAAAATTCACCCAGATCCTCCGCCCGGGCGCATTCCTCGTTGGTCAGCAGCGTTTCCGCCATCTTTTCCCCGTGGCGGATGCCGATGACGCGGATGTTCTCCTCCCCGGCGCCGAACAGGCGGCACACCGCTCTGGCCAGCGTGAGGATGGTGCAGGCCGGGGCCTTCTGCACAAACAGGTCGCCCGTCTGCCCGTGGGTAAAGGCGAACAGCACCAGCTCCACCGCCTCCTCCAGCGTCATGACGAAGCGGGTCATCTCCGGATTGGTGACAGTAACGGGCTGGCCGCTTCTGATCTGGTCGATCCACAGCGGCACCACGGAGCCCCGGCTGCACAGCACGTTGCCGTAACGGGTGCAGCAGATCTTGGTTTTCTCCCCGCTGACGGTGCGGGATTTGGCGGTGGCCACCCGCTCCTCCAGCGCCTTGGTCAGGCCCATGGCGTTGATGGGATAGGCTGCCTTATCGGTGGAAAGGCAGATAACCGACCGCACACCCTCCTCGATGGCGGCGGTCAGCACGTTATCCGTGCCCAACACGTTGGTTTTCACCGCCTCCATGGGGAAGAACTCGCAGGAGGGCACCTGCTTCAGCGCCGCGGCGTGGAAGATGTAATCCACCCCGTGCATGGCCCCGCGCAGGGAGGAGAGCTCCCGCACGTCGCCGATGAAAAAGCGCAGCTTATCCGCGTAGTCCGGCCATTTCGCCTGAAACGCGTGGCGCATATCGTCCTGTTTTTTTTCGTCGCGGGAAAAGACCCGGATCTCACCGATATCCGTGGTGAGGAACCGGTTCAGCACAGCGTTCCCGAAGGACCCCGTACCGCCCACGATCAGCAGCGTTTTTCCGCAGAATTCGCTCATATCATATCACCGTCTTTTGTTGGAGTTGTTGCAATACAAATTGGGGGTTGTCGAGCCGTTTTAATGCGGAATTCGGAATACGGAATGCGGAATTTCGGAAAT
>CAMJYF010000203.1 GCA_946409885.1 uncultured Clostridia bacterium
CTCTGGAATATTTCTGTTATCTATTGACAAAAAATAAAAAAAGAATTATACTCTCCTCAATATCGTTCGCGCTATGGCGCGGTTATGCTTTTACGGGAAAGCGCAGAGAAGGGGCGGCAGGTGTAAGCCCCTGTGAACCGTTTTGGCACGGCCGCCGCGCCGCGCCCGGGTGAGGAATCCGGCGTCGCTTCCGCGTTAAGGAGGATCAAGGGGTGCTTGTCACAATCCGGGTGGTACCGCGGCCAAACGCCGTCCCGGAAGGTTGACGGGCGCTTTTTGTTAAGTTAGCAATTAGCAGTTAGCAATTAGCAATGACGGATGGGCTTCGCCCATACCCATTTTAAAATGCCGGCCGCGGGCCAGGTATTTCAACTTTCAACTTTTAACTTTCAACTTTACAAAAAGCGGTAAATCAAACGGAGGTTTTTACATATGGAATGGCAATCCCTCAACACGATACGGGAAAAGTATCTCAGTTTCTTTGAATCCAAGGGCCACCTGCGGCTGGACAGCTTCTCGCTGATCCCCCAGGGCGACAAGAGCCTGCTGCTGATCAACGCGGGCATGGCCCCCATGAAAAAGTACTTCACGGGCGAGGTCACCCCGCCCCGCAAGCGGGTCACCACCTGCCAGAAGTGCATCCGCACGCCGGATATCGAGCGGGTGGGCATCACCGCCCGCCACGGCACCTTCTTTGAGATGCTGGGCAACTTCTCCTTCGGCGACTACTTCAAGCACGAGGCCACCGCCTGGGCGTGGGAGTTCTGCACCAAGGTGATGGAGATGGACGTGGACAAGATCTACGTGAGCATCTTCCAGGACGACGACGAGGCCTTTGACATCTGGACCAAGGAAGTGGGCGTGGCCCCGGACCACATGGTGCGCCTGGGCCGGGAGGACAACTTCTGGGAGCACGGCGCCGGCCCCTGCGGTCCCTGTTCGGAGCTGTATTATGACCGCGGCCCGGAAAAGGGCTGCGGCAAGCCGACCTGCAAGGTGGGCTGCGATTGCGACCGCTACGTGGAGTTCTGGAACCTGGTCTTCACCCAGTTTGAGAACGACGGCAACGGCAACTACACCCGCCTGAAAAACCCCAATATCGATACCGGCATGGGGCTGGAGCGCCTGGCCTGCATCGCCCAGGGCGTGGACAACATCTTTGAGGTGGATACCATCCGCAACGTGATGAAGCACGTGATGGAGATCGCGGGCGTCCGTTACCACGACGACGAAAAGAAGGATATCTCCCTGCGGGTCATCACGGACCACATCCGCAGCACCACCATGATGATCTCCGACGGCGTCATGCCCTCCAACGAGGGCCGGGGCTACGTGCTGCGCCGTCTGCTCCGCCGCGCCGCCCGCCACGGAAAGCTGCTGGGTATCGACCGCCCGTTCCTGGCCGAAGTGGCCGGAACGGTCATCAACGAAAGCAAAAGCGCCTATCCCGTGCTGGAGGAAAAGCGCGACTACATCTTAAAGATCATCGGCATCGAGGAAGAAAACTTCAACAAGAAGGTGGACGCGGGCCTCAAGCTTCTCGAAAACATGATCGCCGCCTCCGACGGAAAGTCTCTCAGCGGCGCGGACGTGTTCCAGCTGTCCGATACCTTCGGCTTCCCCATCGACCTGACGAAAGAGATCCTGGCCGAGCGGGGCATGACCTGCGACGAGGAGGAGTTTGCCCGGCTGGTGCAAAAGCAGAAGGATACCGCCCGCAGCGCCCGCAAGGACGCGGGTGCCGACGCGTGGAAAAACACCGGCGCCACCCTCAAGGGCGTCGCCCCCACCGTGTTCACGGGCTATGAGGGTGTGACCGGCAGCGGCAAGGTCGTCGCCATCCTCAATGAGGACGCGGAAAAGACCGAGGCAGCCATGCAGGGCGACAAGGCGGTGCTGGTGCTGGATACCACCCCCTTCTATGCCGAAAGCGGCGGACAGGTGGGCGACACGGGCGTCATCACCGGCAACGGCTTCCGGTTTGAGGTGACCGACACCACCAAGAACAGCAACGGCATCTTCCTGCACAAGGGCGTGGTCACCGAGGGCGAAGTGGCCGAGGGTGACGCCTGCGACGCCGCCGTGGACGCGGCCCGGCGTGACGCCATCCGCCGCAACCACACCGCCGCCCACCTGCTGCAGGCCGCCCTGCGGGAGCTGCTGGGCAGCCACGTGGAGCAGGCCGGGCAGCTGGTCAGCGACCACAGCATGCGGTTCGACTTTACCCATTTCTCCGCCCTCACCACCGAGGAGCTGACCGCCATTGAAAACGCGGTCAACGACGTGATCCTTGCCGCCGTCCCCGTGGAGACCGGCGAAAAGACGCTGGCGGAGGCAAAGGCCATGGGCGCCATGGCGCTGTTCGGCGAAAAGTACGGCGATACGGTCCGCGTGGTCAAGGCGGGCAATTCGCTGGAGCTGTGCGGCGGCACCCACGCCGCCAACACCGGCAACCTGGGCCTGTTCAAGATCATCAGTGAGTCCTCCGTGGCCTCCGGCGTGCGCCGCATCGAGGCCTACACCGGCAAGGGCGCGCTGGACTACGTGAAGAAGACGGAGCTGGCGCTGGCCAGGACCGCCGCCGCGCTGAAATGCAACAGCGCGGACGTGTGCGACCGGGCCGCCGCGGTGACCGCCGAGCTGAAAACAAAAGAAAAAGAGATCGAAAAACTGAAGGGCGAGATCGCCGCCGCCAAGGCGGGCGAGCTGTTCACCGAGGCGGGCAGCTTCAACGGGATTTCCGTAAAGACCGCTGACCTGGGCGAGGCCGACGCCAACGCTCTGCGCACCATGCTGGATTCCGCCAAGGCGGACGACGCGGTGATCGTGGTGGCCGGTAAAAACAGCGAAAAGGGCACCTGCTCCTTCGCCTGTGCCTGCGGCAAGGCGGCCGTCGCCAAGGGCGCCCACGCGGGCAACATCGTCCGCGAGGTGGCCAAGCTCGCCGGCGGCAACGGCGGCGGCAAGCCTGATTCCGCCATGGCCGGCGGCAAGGACCCCACCAAAATTGCCGAAGCCCTGGCCGCTGTGGCCGGCATCGCCGGGGCGATGATAAAATAAGCAAATTGACGATTTGTCGAGGTAACCCTGTAGGGGCGGGCACTGACCGCCCGTGATCGTAACCATCTTAATCGCTTTCAATTTGAGGGCGTTTAACGGGCGGTCAGTGCCCGCCCCTACAGCCCGACAAATCCCCCTTTGTCAATCTGAAAGGAGACCATTATGGACTGCATTTTTTGTAAAATCGCCAACGGGGAGATCCCGTCCAACAAGGTATACGAGGACGACCAGATCCTCGCGTTTCACGACCTGAACCCCCAGGCCCCGGTACATGTGCTCATCATCCCCAAGCAGCACATCCGCTGGGCCTACGATATCACGCCGGACAACAGCGCGGTGGTGGCCCACATCTTTGAAAAGCTCCCGGAGATCGCCAAGATCTGCGGTGTGGAGGGCGGCTTCCGCCTGGTCAACAACTGCGGCGAGGACGCGGGCCAGTCCGTGCCCCACCTCCACTTCCACCTGATGGCAGGCCGCGAATTCGGCTGGCCGGCAGGGTGATACAAAGCAATACCGTCATTTCGTATCCCTCATGTCCGCGCGGGCGTGGGGGATACGGTCAGGAGGAGATCAAATGGAGAGCGCGGCTCCGCAATATCAACTGAATGAGATTGCCGCCATCGTGTTCGGCGCGCTGTCGTTTCTGATCCTGGCGGCCTCCGCCGTGTATTCGGCCAGAACCCGCTGGGAGCGTGAAAAGGGAAAATACCTGCTGTCCTCCTTTCATACGCTGACGATCGGCGTTTTTTTTGCGGTGGTCTGCCTCTTTATCCCCATCTATTATACGGACTACGATTTCGGTGAGTCCTTCAAGCTGGTCCGCCCCCTGCTGGTGGCGATCCACCACGCGCTGCGGGTGTTTATTCTGGACGGCGAATTCGATACGATCCGCGACGCGGTGCTGCCCCTGAGCCTGCCGGTGCAGATGCTCTTTTCCTTTTACGCGGCCGTCCTGTACGTGGCGGCGCCCATGCTCACCTTCGGGCTGGTGCTGTCGATGTTCAGAAATTACCGGCGCGAACGGTACTTTTTATGGCAGCGCATCCGCCCGTGCTACATCTTTTCCGAGCTGAACGACCGTTCCATTGAGATCGCCTCCAGCATCTACCGCTATTACGTCAAAACCCGGTCCGGCGTTCCCATGATCGTTTTTATGGACGTTTTTGCCGAGGAAGGGGAGAACGACTACGAGCTGATGCTGAAGGCGCATGAGATAGACGCCATCTGCCTGAAAAAGGATATCACCAGGCTCAGCATCCGGCGAAAGAAAAACCGGGTGGAGTTCTTTCTGATGGGGGACGACGAATCGGAGAACATCGGACAGGCCATCCGCCTGACGCAGGCCTATAAGGACTGTACCGACAAGGCCGTTTCCATCTATCTGTATTCCGCCTCGCCGGGGGCGGGGTACGTCCTCGATTCCCTCGACAAGGGGGTCCACTCCCTGCAGAAAACGGTGGTGGATAACATCCTGCAGCATACGGTGGAATTCCTGCGGGATCCCCGTGTGGAAGCGCCGCGGATCGATACGGGCATGTTCGTGCGCCGGATCGACAACACACGTCTGAACTCCAGTC
>CAMJYF010000204.1 GCA_946409885.1 uncultured Clostridia bacterium
GAATTCGTCAAGATTCGGGCCGCCCAGCGGGCTTTCGCCGGTCAGCTTGATGTGGTCTTTGATGATCATGATATCGCCCACGCTGTAGGCCTCGTTCACCGCTCCGGCGGCGTTGGTGAGGATGGTCGCCCCCGCGCCCAGCAGCTTGAACAGGCGGATGGGCAGCGCCAGCTGCGGGAAGGAATACCCCTCATAGTGGTGAAACCGCCCCGCCATGCAGATCACTTTTTTACCGCCGACGGAACCGTAGATCAGCTTTCCCGCGTGGAACTCCACCGTGGAAACGAGAAAATGCGGGATATCCCGGTAGTCGATCACCACCGGATCTTGAATGCGGGCGGCAAAATCCCCCAGCCCGGAGCCGAGGATCAGCGCCACCTCCGGCGTCTCCCCGCCAATGCGCCCCCGCACATACTCCGCGCAGGTCAGATATTGTTCATACGTCAAACTGTTCATTACCCATTCCCTCCGTCAATCACAAAACCTATTCCCTACTCCCTGTTCCCTGCACATTACTTCACGCTGAACAGGATCGACCCGTACGACGGGTACGGCCAGACGGAGGCGTCCGTCTTCATCTCCAGCTCGTCCACGATACCGCGGATCTGTTCCATGCTGGTCACGATCTTATCCCGGGTGAACCGGGCCAGGGCGGCGGAATCCGGGCAGTCGTTGGCGGCGACCACCTCGGCCTCCAGCTCCTTTTTCTTCTCATACAGGCGGGATTCCCGAACGGATAGCTCCCGCACCAGATCTGCCTCGTAGGTACAGTCAATAGAACCGGCCAGCGCCTTTTTCTCGTTAGCCGTCCGGGCCAGCTCGTGGAGGTAGCGGCTTTCCGCGGGCAGGATATCCTTGTTGACCATGTCCAGCATGGCCAGCGCCTCGATGTTGACGATCTTGCTGTAGTTTTCGTACATGATCTCGCAGCGGGCGCGCATTTCCTCTTCGGAATACACCTTGTGGGAGGTGAACAGTTCGATGTTCTTCCGGTCCAGATAGTGGGCCACCGCGTCCGGCGTGGAGGGCAGATTGCAAAGCCCGCGCCGCCGCGCCTCCTCCCGCCAGGCGTCGTCATAGCCGTTGCCGTTGAAGATGATGCGGCTGTGGTCGGTCACCACCCGCTTGATAAGGTCATGCAACGTCTTCTCCCGGTCCGGCGCGGCCTCCAGCTCGTCCGCGAACTGGCGCAGGCTTTCCGCCACGGCGGTATTCAGCACCACGTTGCACTCGGAGATGGAATCGGAGGAGCCCAGCATACGGAATTCAAATTTGTTGCCCGTAAAGGCAAAGGGCGAGGTGCGGTTGCGGTCGGTGGTATCCTTGGGGAAGCGCGGCAGCGTGTGCACGCCCACCTTCAGCAGTTCCTTTTCCTTGCCGCCGTAGGGCACGTCGCTGCGGATGGCGGTGAGGATATCCGTCAGCTCCTCCCCCAGGAACATGGACACGATGGCCGGCGGCGCCTCGTTGGCGCCCAGACGGTGGTCGTTGCCGGCGCTGGCAATGCTGATGCGCAGCAGCTCCTGATAGTCGTCCACCGCCTTGATGACCGCGCAGAGGAACAGCAGGAACTGGGCGTTTTCCGCCGGAGTGTCGCCGGGGTTCAGCAGGTTGATCCCCGTATCGGTGGAGACGGACCAATTGTTGTGCTTGCCGCTGCCGTTCACCCCCGCAAAGGGCTTTTCGTGCAGCAGGCAGACCATGCCGTGCTTGCGGGCGATGCGCTGCATCAGCTCCATGGTCAGCTGGTTGTGGTCCGCGGCGATATTGGTGGTAGTATACACTGGCGCCAGCTCATGCTGGGCAGGGGCTGCCTCGTTATGCTCGGTCTTGGCCAGGATGCCCAGCTTCCACAGCTCCTCATCCAGCTCGTTCATAAAGGCCAGCACCCGGGGCTTGATGGCGCCGAAATAGTGGTCGCCCAGCTCCTGCCCCTTGGGCGGACGGGCCCCGAAGAGGGTGCGGCCGGTATAGATCAGATCCTTGCGCTGATCGAAAACGGACCGGTCGATCAGGAAATACTCCTGCTCCGCACCCACGGTCACGTTGACGGAGGTCACGTCCTCGTTGCCGAAGAGCCTGACGACGCGCATGGCCTGCCGGTTTAGCGTCTCCATGGAGCGCAGCAGGGGGGTCTTTTTATCCAGCGCGTGGCCCCCGTAGGAGCAAAACGCCGTGGGGATGCACAGGACCCCGTCCTTGATAAAGGCGTAAGAGGTGGCGTCCCAGGCGGTATAGCCGCGGGCCTCAAAGGTGGCGCGCAGGCCGCCGGAGGGAAAGGAGGAGGCGTCCGGCTCCCCCTGGATAAGCTCCTTGCCGGAAAACTCCATCAGCACCTTGCCGCCGGGCGCGGGCACCACAAAGCTGTCGTGCTTTTCCGCCGTGACGCCGGTCATGGGCTGGAACCAGTGGGTGAAATGGGTGGCCCCTTTTTCGATGGCCCAGTCCTTCATGGCGGCGGCCACCGAATTGGCCAGCCCCAGATCCAGATGTTTACCCAGCTTGACGGTACGCTGCAGCTGCCGGTAGACGTCCTCGGAAAGGCGCTCCTGCATGACGGAATCGTTGAAGACGTTGCAGCCGAAATATTCACTGACTTTTTTCATAGGACACTGTTCCCCCGGTTATTCAGAAAAAGGCCGCAGATCGCTCTGCAGCCCTCTTGCTTTCTATGCTATTTTACCGATAAAAGCGGGGTTTGTCAAGAGCATTTTTCGCCCGCTTTTCCGGCGGATTATTCCTCTTCCTCCGGCTCGATCAGGCCGTAACCGCCGTCGTCTCTCTGATACACGACCGCCACATTATCCGACGCGGCATTGCGGAACATATAGAACTTATGCCCCAGCAGATTCATCTGAAGGATCGCTTCCTCCACAGACTGCGGTTTGATCGGGATGGTCTTGGTTCTGACCAGCTCGAAATCCACTTCCTCTTCTACCGGCTCTTCGGCTACAAAGTCGTCGAACGCGCCGCTGCGGAACCGCTTTTCCAGCTTGGTCTTGTTTTTGCGGATCTGGCGGACCAGCAGGTCCACGCAGGCGTCCAGCGCCTCGTTCATGTTCTGAGCCCTTGCCTGGGCGCGGTAGATCATGCCGTCGTGGTTGATGGTTACTTCGACAGACTGAGAGGTTTTCTCCACGGTGGCAGTCACTTTCGCAGTGGCTTCAGCTCCGAAGAACCTGTCGATCTTCTGCAGCTTTTTTTCTGCCCTTTCCTTGAAGTTTTCTCTCGGCGTGCATTTTCTGCCTACTACTGTGATGTTCATAACCACATCCCCTTTTCGGAATATATATTAACAAAAGAAAACGGACGCGTGCCGTTCAGGAAATATGCCCGTACACCGCCCTTCTTCTTTTTGTTTCCTTTGTTTTCATGCTTATTATACCACGGCAAAAGCAATTTGTAAAGTATTTTTATCAAATTTGCCCATATATTTTTAATCACCGTCATTATTTCTATTGATTATCACCTTGCGAAACAAAAAAAGAGAGGAACCATCCTCTCCGTTACGGTTTGCCGCCTCTTTTGCCGCCCCTGAAATCCGTGGATCGCTTCAGCGCGGACATTTTTTCGTCGCTGTCCTTTTTGAATTTGGCCATCATATCCTCAAAGGACATGGGGCCGTCGGCGGCGGAGCCTGCCTGCCGGGGCGGATTGCTGCGGCGGCGGGGCGCTTCCCCCTGGGGCGCCTTCCGCTCACGCGGGGCGGGGGCCTCTTTGCGGTAACCGGGGTCGGCCTGCTTGATGGACAGGCTGATCTTGTTGCTTTCGTTGATGCCGATGACCTTGACGCGGACCTCCTGCCCCTCTGTCAGATGGTCCCTGATGTCCTTAACGTAAACGGGCGCCACCTCCGAGATATGCACCATCCCCGTTTCTCCGTTTTCCAGCCGGACAAACGCGCCAAAGGCGGTGATGCCGGAAACACGTCCCTCATAGATCTCACCGATAGTTGACAGCATAGACTGAAGCGTCCTCCGAATCCTTGAAATACGTTGCCCGGCTCAGTTGCCGGGGGTGACGTCATAATAAACCTTTTCGTTTGCGTAACCGTAACCGCGCGCCCTGGCCATACGCTCATACAGCTTGGCCTCGTCTTCCTCATTGATCAGGTATTCCACTTCCGCGTTTTCCAGCTGAAGCGTGGCCAGCTGCCGGTTCAGTTCCTCCAGCTGCAGCTTCTGCGCGCGGGTATCCACTTTGATCCAGGCAAAAAGCCCCATTGAAAAACACAGAATAAACGCGATGCAGAACATCAGGATAAAACTGTGCCGGTTAAATACTTTAGACATATTCGCTCAACTTCCGCCAATTTATTTATTTTATTATACTACGGCTTCCCGCGTGGATGCAAGCTTTTTTTGCGGTTTTTTGAAAATATTTTCGTCACGGAAGCAGCCGCCGCCCGCGCCGTCAGAAAACCGGCCGCCTCCGCTGCCAGAAGATACATTCTGACGGTACCGCCGTTGTAATCCAGCAAAAACAAAAACGTGACCAGCGAGGCGATCACGTAAAATACAGCGTCCGCCGTAAACAACGCCGCCTTCCGGCGGAGGAACCGCCCCGCCGTCAGACGAAACAGGGCGTAACACAGGCCGATCAGAAAGCCAACGCCCAGCGCGTACAGTGCCAGCTCC
>CAMJYF010000205.1 GCA_946409885.1 uncultured Clostridia bacterium
CCATGGCGGGCCCGAAGGCCAGGTACCCGGTCTTCCTGTCCTCTCCCTCGCCGATGTAGTATTCGTTCTCCGGCGACATGGAGGGGCCTGTCACCAGCCTGCCGTCCCTGTCCTCAAACAGGTAGTCCACAAAGAACAGGGCCGCGTCCCGGATGTACTCGTAGGCGGTCTCCCGCAAAAAGGCCTCGTCTTTCGTGTAGAGGTAGTGCTCCCACAGATGATAGGCCAGCCATGCGCCGCCCATGGGCCAGATGCCCCACAGACCGTCCGCCGGGGTGGTAAAGCCGTAAATGTCGCTCAGGTGGTGGGTCACCGTGCCCCGGCATTGGTAATTCTTCCGGGCCGTCTCCCGGCCGGAGGGCAGCAGGTAATCGTTCAGATAGTCGAACAGGGCGGAATGGCACTCCCCCAGGTCCGCCACCTCCGCGGGCCAGTAGTTCATCTGCAGGTTGATGTTGGTGTGGTAATCCGCGTTCCAGGGGTTTTCCATCTTTTCCACCCACACGCCTTGCAGGTTGGCGGGCAGCGTGCCCTCCCGGGAGGAGGAGATCAGCAGGTATTTGCCAAAGGCAAAATAAAGAGCGATCAAGCCCGGGTCCGCCGCGGCGGGGTCGTCCTTCAGCCGCTGCAGCCGCGCCCCCACGGGCAGCCGGTCCAGCGCCTTATCGTGGTCGAAGGCGATATCCGTCCGGTCGAACAGGGCGGTATAGTCGTCGATGTGGCTGTCCTTCAGGGCGTCGTAGTCCTCCGCCTCGCTGAGGATATCCAGGCACACGTCCTTATGATCCTTGCCGAAGTTGAACTGGGTGGTGATGCTGATGAACAGCACCGTGTGGGACTGGTCGCTGACGGTCACAGCCCCGTCTTTGAACGAGAGGCCGCCGTCAGTGATGAACTTCACCCCCACGGAAAAGGCGTGGTTCCCGTGGGCGGTGTGCGCCGCGATAGACAGAATATTGTTCTTGAACGAAATTTCGTCGGTCAGCTCCCGGAAATACTTCAGCGTGAAGGAGGTCTTTTGGGAGGAGGTGAAGCGGATGGCCGTCACTTCTTCCGCGTAGCAGGAAAAGGCCTCCCGCAGATATTTCACGCCGTTTTTGGTATAGCGGACCCGCAGGATCCCCTCGTCCAGGTCCAGGTCCCGGGCGTAATCGGTCACGTCGCCGGGCTCGCTTTTGACGGCCAGCACGCCGGCGTATTCCACGGAGCGGATGCGCTCGATGTTTTCCGTCAGCGTTTGTTCCGCCGTCTCGTCGATTTCCGCGTCGCGGCCCTCCAGGTGCATTTTCCGCAGGTGGTCGATCTTTTCGCGGAAGGTGGGGTCCGTGGAATCGTGTCTCTCCCCGGACCAGATGCTCTCCTCGCTCAGATAGATTCTTTCGCCCACCGGGTCGCCGAAGAACATGGCGCCCATGCTGCCGTTGCCGATGGGGGAGGCGTTTTCCCAGCGGTCCGCCGGGTTGTTCATGTGCAGAATATGTTTCATGTCAGTCTTCCTTTATTGCAGCGAAGGTATCCTTCAGCGCCGGGTACAGCCGGCGGAAGCGTTGGTATTGCTTTTCATACAGCGCCGTCAGCGCCGGGTCGGGTGTTACGGAATCGGTCACGCTGACAAGCGCCGCGCAGGCCTCCTCCGCCGTTTGGTACTGCCCGCGGCCGATCATGGCCAGAATGGCGCCGCCGTAGCCGGGGCCCTCCTCGGTCTTCACCGTATCCAGCCGCAGCCCCAGCACGTTGGCCAGAATGGTCTTCCACAGGGGGCTTTTGGCGCCGCCGCCGCAGATGTTGCTGGCGTTGACGGCAATGCCCAGCTCCCGGGCCTTTTCCACGCTGTCCCGCAGGGCGAAGGCCACGCCCTCCAGCACCGCCTGCACCATGTCCGCGCGGGTGGTATCCATGGAAAGGCCGATAAACGCGCCCCGGGCGTTCACGTCGTTGATGGGGCTGCGCTCGCCCATCAGGTAGGGCAGAAAGAACACCCGGTTGTGGCCCAGCTTCGCCGGGGTGATCTCCTTTTGCAGGGCGGCGTAATCCCCGCTGCCCAGAATCTCCTCGCAGAACCACTTGTTGCAGCTGGCCGCGCTGAGCATACAGCCCATCAGGTGATAATGCCCGTCCGCGTGGGCAAAGGAATGCAGGGCGTTGTTGCCGTCCACACCGAACCGTTTGCTGGAGATGAACACCGTGCCGGAGGTGCCCAGGGAGATGTTGCACCTGCCCTCTCCCACCGTGCCGGTGCCGATGGCCGCCGCCGCGTTGTCGCCCGCGCCGGCCACCACTTTTACGGGGCCGAAGCCGAACTGCCCGGCGATCTCCGGCAGCATTTCGCCCACCACGTCGTAGCTCTCGAACAGGGTGGGCAGCTGCGCCTCCGTCACGCCGCAGATGTCCAGCATCTCTCTGCTCCAGCGCTTGTGCTGTACGTCCAGCAGCAGCATACCGCTGGCGTCGGAATAGTCGCAGGAGTGCACGCCGGTCAGCTTGTAGACGATATAGTCCTTGGGCAGCATGATTCTGGCGATGCGGGCGAAGTTTTCCGGCTCGTTCTCTTTCATCCACAGCAGCTTGGGCGCGGTGAACCCGGCAAAGGCGATGTTGGCCGTGTACGCGGAGAGTTTCTCCTTGCCGATCACGTTGTTCAGGTAGTCCACCTGCTTTTCCGTGCGGCCGTCGTTCCACAGGATGGCCGGGCGGATCACGTTGTCGTTTTCGTCCAGGGCCACCAGCCCGTGCATCTGCCCGCCGCAGCCAAGGCCCGCGATGAGGGATTTGTCCACCCCTTCCGTCAGCTCCGCCAATCCCTCGCGGACGGCGTTCCACCAGTCCTCCGGGTTCTGTTCCGACCAGCCGGGATGGGGGAAGTACAGGGGGTATTCTTTGGAAACGCTGTTGATGATTTTACCGTCCCCGTCCACCAGCAGCAGCTTCACCGCCGAGGTGCCCAGGTCCACGCCGATATCATACATGCGGGATCACGATCCTTTCTTTTTTGAAAAAGAGGCCCTGGCGGAAATACCAAAGCCAACATACTATCCACTGGATAACGCTTGACAAAAATGTATTTCAGTGATACAATAGAAGCAGGTAAGGAACAGTTTTGGCTGTTCTGCTCCGGAGTCAAGCTAAATAATCGCCCTTATCTTTTGCGGGACAGGGCGGTTATTTCTTTATAACGAGGATCAGCATGGCACACGAAATAAGTACGCATATGAAAAGTACCAACGTCATATGATCCATCTGACCACCCCCTTCCTTAGCTTCCGTTCGGAAGGGAGCAAAACAGCCGCCGCCGTTCCTTACCCAAACGATATTATATCATATTCTGTCGGAATAGCAAGATATTTTTGCGATCCGGGAATGTTGTTTTAGCGTTGTTTCAGTCAGTTTTCGTAAAAAAGCGGGCCGCTCATGACGAACGGTCCGCTCTTTTCAAAATGATTGTATAAACATAGAGAAAGCACTTTTTGATAAAATGCTTTTTCTATTTGACCAGCAGCCCCGTCAGCAGGGAAAACGCCATGACGAACGAGATGTAAAGCAGAAAGCGCTTTGCCCCGAGGACAATTTTCAGCGCCCCCAGGTTGGTGATCTTGGTGGCGGGGCCGGTCAGCATAAAGGCCGCGGCGCTGCCCAGGCTCATGCCCTCCGCCAGCCACTGGCGCAGCAGCGGGATGGTGCCCCCGCCGCAGGCGTACAGCGGCACGCCCACCGTGGCCGCCATCAGTACGCCCCAGGCCTCGCTGCCGCCGAACAGCTTCGTCAATACGTCCTGCGGCACGTACCGCTGGAACAGCGCGGAAAGGGCGATCCCCAGCAGGAACATGGGCCCGGTCGCCCGGATGTTCCTGCCGATATTCTTCAGCAGCCTCAACCAGACGTTAGGGTCCACGTCCCGGTTGGCCGGTTCGTCGAATTTCGTGAAGTCGAAAAACGGCTTGTCCCGGTAGAACAGCCGCACCAGCGCCCCGGCGGCGACGCCGCACAGGAAGCAGGAGACGATCCGCACCGCCAGCGCTTTGGCCCCCAGCGCTGCGCTGTAGGCGATCAGCTGCGGGTTCAGCAAAATGGAGGTCATCATAAAGGCCGCCAGCCGGTCGTCCCGCAGGCCGCCCCGGGAGACAGAAGCCGCCAGCGGCACCGTGCCGTACAGGCACAGGGGCGAGGCGATCCCCAGCAGCGCGGCGAGGATCCATCCCGCCGCTCCGAAGCGGGCCCCGCCCATGCGCCGCAGCAGCCCGTGGATCCCGTCCTTGGCAAACACGGAGACCGCCGAGCCCACAAGGATGCCCACGGCCCAGTAAAGCGCGATCTGCCGGAACTGCACGTCGAAGTAGTACCAGAGATAGGTCAATTCACGTTGCGCGGAGGAAAAAAAGTCGTTCATTGTGATGATGTTTGGGAAAGGGGATTTGTCGAGCGGAGCTCGACGAGTTGAGCGGCGCATTCGCGCCTTAGTTGAGCACTTCGTTTAGTTGAGCGGCACTGCGTGCCTTAGTTGATCGCTTCGCTTAGTAAAGAGTTCAATATCCGTAGAAAACAAAACTTCTAAGGCGCTTCTGCGCCGTCCAACTAAGGTGCGACAGCACCGCTCAACTAAGGCGCAGCCGCTCAACTAAGGCGCGCAGTGCCG
>CAMJYF010000206.1 GCA_946409885.1 uncultured Clostridia bacterium
AAAAATAGACCTGCTCCCCCATCTCGATCTTCAGCGTGCAGGAGGCGACGGAATTGGTGATGCCCGCTTCCAGCGCCCTTCTGTGCAGGTCGCAGATATCGCCGATACGGAAGGCCTGCGGCGTCTGGGTGCGCTTCAGGCGGTCCCTGGGGTAGCTGCCGATGGAGACCACGCCGTCCGTCGTCTCCATCATCGCTTCCGCGCACGGGATGACCGTGATCGCGTTCCCGTATTCCCGGGCGACGCGGATATTGTCGGAGATGATCTCCGCGGAGACCATGGGCCGGATGGCGTCGTGGATGAGGACAAGATCATCCGGCGAAAAATGCTTTTCCAGCTCATAAACGCCGTTGCGGATGGAATCCTGGCCGTTTTTGCCGCCGGGCACGATATATTGAAGCTTGCTGATATTGAACTGCTTGGCGTACGCCCACAGCACGTTCTCCCATCCTTCAATGCAAACCACCGCGATCGCGTCTATCTCGGGATGTTTTTCAAACGCCTCCAACGTATAGACGATCACAGGTCGCTCATTGACCGTGATAAACTGCTTCGGAATATCCTGATGCATACGATTGCCGGAACCGCCGGCGATGAGAAGTGCGATATTTGACATATTTTCCTCCTATTTGATAAGACTCCGTCTTTTTTGTTTGACAATTCAACCGATCATACCGTTCCGCTGCCCATGAACTCTTCCATGGTGGCTTCTCCCTCGGCGGAAATGCCCTCCCGCGTCAGGACGGTTTTAATGGTAGCCAGAATGATCTTCCAATCCCCCGCGAACGTCACGCGGTCCACGTATTTCACGTCCCAGTCGAACTTTTCTTCCCATGAGATGGCGTTGCGGCCGTTGACCTGCGCCAGGCCGGTGAAGCCGGGGCGCACCTCGTTGCGCCGCGCCTGATGCGCGTTGTAACGGGAGAGATACTGCGGCAGCAGGGGACGGGGGCCGACCACGGCCATATCCCCCTTGATGATGTTGAACAGCTCCGGCAGCTCATCCAGCGAGAGGGAACGGAGTTTTTCACCGAAGGGAGTCATACGTTCGGCGTCCTTGGCGGGATCGATCACACCGTCCTTCGGGTTCAGCATCGTTCTGAACTTGTACAGCTTGAAAATTTTGCCGTCCTTGCCGGGGCGGTCCTGCGTGAACAGCACCGGGGACCCCAGATTCTTTTTCACCAGGGCGGCGGTGACCAGCAGGACAGGACTCAGCACGACAGCGGCCGCCGTCGCGCACAGAAAGTCCTGCGGCCGTTTCAGATATTTTTCGTAGGGACCGAAAGGTTTATGAGACACTCCGATACACTCCTTTATTCAAAACACCGGCGGATGATCTCCACGACCTGATCCACCTGTTCCATGGTCATTTTGTTGTCGCTGGGGAGGCACAGGCCGCGGGCGAAAATGTCGGAACCCACGTCCGCTTTGCTGCCGGCGATATAGGCGTTGGTGCCGGCGCGGCCGTTGCCCTCGCGGGTCACGAAGGGGTTCATGCGGTAGATGGGCTGCATGTGCATGGGCTTCCAGATGGGGCGGCCCTCCGCGTTGAAGGCTACGATGGCGTCCAAAATCTCCGTGGGGCAGCTTTTGCCGGGTTCGCTGACGTACAGCGCGTCCTGCTCGCCGCGCACCTGGGCGCACATGGCGTCCTCGTCGATGATGAGGCAGCTGAGCCAGAAGTTCGGCTCGCTGTTGGCCTCGTCGTAGGGGTTCATCTTGACGGGCAGACCGGCCAGACCGGCTTTATACCGCTCGTAGATGGCCTTTTTCTGGGCGATGTGCTCCTCCAGATAGGGCAGCTGGCCGCGCACCACGCCGGCCACGATGTTGCTCATGCGGTAGTTGTAGCCGATCTCCTCGTGCTGGTACCACGCGGCGGCCTCGCGGCTCTGGGTGGACCACTTGCGGGCCTTGTCCGCGTCCGCCTTGGAGGAGGTCAGCAGCATGCCGCCGGCGCTGCCGGTGACGATCTTGTTGCCGTTGAAGGAGATGACGGATTCCGTGCCGAAATTGCCGGTCTGCACGCCCTTGTAGGTGGCGCCGAAGGATTCCGCCGCGTCCTCCACGATAAGAGCCCCGTGCTTGTCGGCGACGGCCTTGATCTCATCGATCTTGCCGGGCGTTCCGTACAGGTGCGCCACCACGATCAGCCGCACCTCCGGATACAGCGCAAACGCCTTTTCCAATGCCACGGGGTCCATATTCCAGGTATCGTATTCCGTATCAATAAAGACGGCCTCGCCGCCCTCGTAGGCGATGGGGTTATCTGTCGCGTCGAAGGTCATATCGGACGCGAAGACCTTTCTGCCCTCCAGCGAACCGTGGCCCACCCTGGGCTGGCCGTACAGCTTTTCCGCCGCCAGCTTGATGGCCAGGTGCAGGGCGGCGGTGCCGGCGGAGAGGGCGACGGCGTATTCACGGCCGATGATCTCCGCGGAGATCCGCTCCACCTCGTTGATATTGGCGCCGACGGTGCTCACCCAGTTGGTCTGGATGGCGTCGTCCACCCATTTCTGCTCGTCGCCGTGCATGGTGGGCGAGGACAGCCATACTTTGGACGCGAAGGGCGTCAGCCCCGCAAAGCGCGGGTCGCTGAGGAAGCGCGCTTTGGCGTCGACAGGTTTTTTATCGTTGTTCTGTGAATTGCTCATCACTGATTCCTCCATAGGATCACTGTATTCATTTTACGTCCGCGTCCGACCGTTCCACGCCGCGATAGGTTTCGCAGACGAGGCGGTAGCTTTCGGGCGTACCGATATCATAACGTTTGCCGGGCATTTCCATGCTGTGCATGCTGCTGTGGACGCACATCCAGGCCACCAGGCTGCCGGGAGCGTCCGTCCCGCAGCCGTCGGCGATGGCCTGCGGGATCTTTTTGAGATCCCCGGCGGTATAATAATAGAAAGGAGGCGTGGCCCACATGGTTTTCGGGGCGGCGGGCTTTTCCTCCAGCCCCAGCAGGCGGTCGTCCTCGCCGATCTCGCTGACGCCGCTGCGGCGCAGGCGGCTGACGTCGTCCTCCCGGTAGCGCATGGCGCAGGAGGTCTTTCTGCGCCGGGCAAAGGCGATAAACGCCCGCAGGGAGAAATCCAGCACGTTGTCCCCCGCGATCACCAGGCAGTCCTCTTCGATGGCGGCCTGTTCCACGGCCAGCAGCAGGTCGCGGACCGCCCCCAGCCGCGTTTCGTTGGAGGAGGTGCCGTCGTCGATCACGGCGACAGGTTCCTTCCGTCCGGCGGCCCATGCCGCAAAGTGAGGGGCGAAGCGGTGGTTGCTGACCAGCACGAAGCCGTCCGCGCAGTCGCCGATATCGTCCACCAGCCAGTCGAGGATGGTTTTGCCGCCCACGTCAAGCAGGGGCTTCGGAAAGTTTTCGGTGAGCGGATACAGCCTTGTGGCGTAGCCCGCCGCCAATATCACGCATTTCATTGGCAGCGCACCCCGTTGGCGGAGGAACAGAGGTGGAAGCTGTATTTTCCCTCCAGCCGCGGAAAATCCTTCAGGTACGCCGCGCCTACGCTGGCTTCGATCTCCTCCGCTTTGTCCGGATCGATCAGCGCCATGCAGCAGCCCTTGAAGCCCGCGCCGCTGAAGCGGCCTCCGTAAATGCCCTCCGTCTCCCGCATGATCTCATACAGGCGGATCTGCTCCGGCGCGCCGCTCTCCCAGTTGTGGATGCTGCTCCAGCCGGAGGCAAAGCTCAGCCTGCCGTATTCCTCCAGATCGCCCCGGCGCCACGCCTCGGCCCCGGCCTCCACCCGTTGGAACTCGGTGAACCAGTGCTCGCAGCGCTTCGCCCAGGGGGCGGGAAGCTTTGCTTTATATGCCTCAAAAACATCAAAGGGGACGTCCCTGGCGTTGGTCTGTCTGAATTTGCCGTACGCCGCGCCGCTGAAAGCCTGCAGCGCGTACGCGCCGGCCCGCAGCTCATCCACGCGGACGTTATACTGACTGCCGGCCAAAGAACGGTCCAGGCCGGAAAAGAAGATGGCGATCTGATAGGGCTTCATGCCCGGGTGCGTGGGGATCAGCTCGTAGCTGCCGTCGGCGCAGTCCAGATACAGCAGATGGTCCTTTTTACTGAGCACCTCGCAGGACTGGTCCAGCGTGCCCACGTTGACGCCCACGTATTCCTTCTCCGCGTGAAAGGCGGTTTCGATCAGCTCCTGCGGAGAGAGCGTGATGCCGTTGACGCGGCAGAGGGCCTCCAGAAACGCCAGGATGACCGCCGCGGAGGAGGACAGGCCCCCGATGGGCAGGCTCCCCTCGATGACGCCGCAGACGCCGACGGAAAGCGGGTGGCGCTTTTGCAGCGACCAGGTGGCGCCGCGCAGGTAATCCGCCCAGTCGCCCGCCACGGGCGGCACGTCATGGATGTGCCACTGGGCCCGCTTGGGGAACTGGAGGGAGACCATTTCCACCACCCCGTTCTGCTTGGGATGGAAGGCGATATGGATCCCCTTGTCGATGGCCAGTCCCGTGATTTTGCCCAGGTTGTGGTCCACATGCGCCCCGATGGGGCAGACGCGGTAGGGGGCGAAGGCGATCCCCGCGGGATCGTGGCCGTATATTTCAAAAAAACGTGCTTCACATTTCATCCGTATTACGCAAG
>CAMJYF010000207.1 GCA_946409885.1 uncultured Clostridia bacterium
CCTTTCCTCCTCCAGTATGACCAAGGAATTTTACGGCAACAAAATACTGGATATCCTGGCGCAGAACCACCAACACCAGCCCTGCCGGAACAAGGGGAACGCCTGCCCTGCCTGCCGCCTGTTCGGCATGATCGGAGAGGATGGCGCCGTCAAGGGACGGCTGCGTTTCACTGATTCCCATTCCTGCGGGCCCGTCCGTTACGGTGACGAGGTCACGCTGGACATCCTGGCTACGCCTCACGTTTCCTCCACGGAGTTTTATCTGCTCCCGCCTGCTGACTGGAACAGGGAAGGGGGCTCCTATCCCGGTCTGTGGAATTACGACTACGCTCTCTCCTATCGGGAGTGGCGCGACGCCCGCGGAAAGCGGTTCACGGAATTTGTACGCGATAAGCAGAGCTACCGCCCGGTACTGGCGGGGAGAAAGGTCTACTGGAACCATCCGTTTCGTTACGTCTCCGCGCCAAAAACAAATATGAACGCCACCGTCACCCCCATTACGGAAGGCGCCTTCGGCTTCCGGGTCTATTTTGATTCTCTGACGGAGCAGGAGCTGAAGCAGCTGCTGTTCTGCCTGCGGCTGAAGGACGGCGAAACCGGCAGCGGTGCCACGGTACACCGGATCGGCGGCGGCAAGCCGCTGGGGCTGGGCCAGTGCCGCGTCACGGTCAATGTGATCGTTTCCTCCGGATACGTCCTCCGGGACGGCGTTATCACGAAAGCAGAGGAGCCGTTGGCGGTCGACTGCGGAGAGATTGGCGGCATGCAGGCGGCGGGTCCCATTCTGATCGCTTCCGGCAGCCTGCCCCGTAACGAAGAGACGCTGGTGGACTATCCGCGGCCCGTGGAAGGAAACGAGATTTTTAAGTGGTTCGGTTACAACCGCGGTTCCGTTTCTACGCCGAAGATCGAACAGACCCTGCCCGCGCTGACAGCCGATTCACAGGTTGTGGAGAAAAATGAACAGCGGTCCAACCGTCCCGGCGGGGGAAATCAGGGCGGCAACCGGAACAACAACGGCGGCAGCTGGAACAACAACCGCGGTTATGGTAACGGCAGGAACGGCAACGACAGCAGCCGTCCGGCGACGTCGCCTTCCCAAAGACGGATTCTTTCCGCGGACACCACAGGCGCCAAATGCCTGTCCTGCGGCAAACCCGTGAAAACGAATCCGTCCACAGGGAAGCCGTTCCCACTTTGCCAGAGCTGCAACAACAAAAAGGTTTCCGCCGAATGCTCTGTGTGCGGAAAGACCTTCGTCACGCAGGAGTATTACGCGAAAAATGATCCGATCTGCAGCGAATGCCGCAAAAAGAAGTAAAGATGGGACGGGCGCTCCGCTGTGTTTGCTGAGGGGCGTCTGACCGCCGGTCGGAAGCATACAGGAAAATCCACCCCACAGGGACGAACGGAACGTTCTCCTTCACAGGGTGGATTTTTTTTGTTGATTATTGCGGAAACGGAAAACAAAAAGCGTTTCGGTCAGGAATACCGGGTTACCCGCTGAGGATCTCTTCCGCCACGGCGCGGCGGGTGACGCAGCGGTCCATGGCCTGCTTTTCGATGTAGCGGTGGGCGGTGGGCTCGTCCATGCCCCGCTGTTCGATCAGCAGCCATTTGGCCCGGTTGACAAGGCGGATTTCCTCCATTTTCTCTTCCAGCGACAGCGTCTTTTTTTCCGTTTTCCGCAGCCGCTCCCGGGCGCTGATCAGCCACGACAGGGCCGTTTGCACCAGCGCTTTGGTAAAGGGCTTTTGCAAAGTGAAAACGCCGTGGGGCGTGACCCGGGCGGTGATCTCCTCAAAGCTTTCCGACCGCAGCAGCAGCAAAGAAACCGTCTCGCCGCCGTTGCCCGCGTCGATGGAAAAGCGGACGCCGGGGTCGTCCGGCAGAGGGGAATTGACGATAACGATATCATAGGCGCGCCCCGCAAAGGCGCGCTTGGCGGCGCTGACGTCCGAAACCGTTTGGACCGGCGTAAAGACCGCCGCGGGTAGCAGGTCGCCCATGGCCGTGTTGAAGCTGCCGGAAGCGGAAACCAGCAGCACGCTGTAGACCCGTTCGGGCTGCGTCATGTTCTTCCCCTCCTTTCACGGTTTACTCAGCTTTTTCACTTCATCAAATCAGGATTTGTTGAGCCGTTGGCTCAAGTCGCAAGTCGTAAGTCGTGAGTCGTAAGCAGCCCTTCGGGCGTTCCTGTATTCCGTTGTACTATAAGGAATCTCATTCTTACAAAAGCAACTTTTCTTACGACTTACGACTCACGACTTACGACAGTTTGTGTGGAGCCATCCAGTATCAATTCCCGCAATAGGCGTTGAGGATGGCGGCGGGTAGGCGGCGGCGGATGAAATCGCTCTCCAAGGCGATCTGCCGCGCTTCGGCCAGACTCCCCGGCAGGCGGCGGAACCCGGACAGTTGATCCGGACCGGCGCTGAACAGGTTGAAATCGGCGGGCGCGGGCAGGGGGAGCCGTTGTTCGACGCCGTCCAATGCGGCGTAAATCATCAGGGCAAAGGCCAGGTACGGGTTGGCCGACGGGTCGGGGGAGCGCAGCTCCAGCCGGCGGTATTCGCCTTCGGCGGCGGGGATACGCACCAGCTGGGAGCGGTTTTCCTTGGACCAGGAGACGTAGGCCGGCGCCTTCTGCCGCCCCAGCCGGAGATAGGAATCTTCCGTGGGGTTCAAAAAGACGGTCATCTCCTCCACGTGGGCGAGGACGCCCGCAATCATGTGTCCGAAGACGGCGTCGTCCGGCAGCGGCCGCGCCGACAGGTTGATATGGAAGCCGTTGCCCGGCGCGTCCTCCAGCGGCTTGGCGGAGAAATCCGCGTGGTAGCCGTTGCGGTGCGCCACGGTTTTGACCGCCGTCTGAAAGATCATGGCCTGATCCGCGGCGGTGAGGGCGTCCGCGTAGCGGAAGTCGATCTCGTTCTGCCCCGGGCCCATCTCATGGTGGGAGCTTTCGGGGCGCAGGCCCATCTGCTCCAGCGTCAGGCAGACCTCCCGGCGGACGTTTTCGCCCCGGTCCTCCGGCGCGATATCCATATACCCCGCCTGGTCGCAGGGGATCCTGGTCGGCCGGCCGCTTTCATCCAGCTGGAACAGATAGAACTCCTGCTCCGCGCCGAAGGAGAAGGAAAGGCCCCGCCCGGCCGCTTCGGCAATGGCGTTTTGCAGCAGATGACGGGTGTCCCCCTCAAAGGGCGTGCCGTCCGGATGGGTGATATGGGAGATCATCCGCACCACCCGCCCGTGCTCAGGCCGCCAGGGCAGCGCGGTGATGGTCTCGGGCTCCGGGTGAAGGAAGAGGTCGCTGCGGGTCTCGTCCCCGAACCCGGCGATGGAGGACGCGTCGAACGCGATGCCGTATGCAAAGGCGCGGGGCAGCTCCTCCGGCATGACGGAGATGTTTTTCCGCTTGCCGAACACGTCGCAGAAGGCCAGCCGGATGAACTTGACGTCCTCCTCCCGCAGGTACTGCATGATCTCATCTCTGGAATATTTCATAGGGCTCCTCCTCAGTTCGCCACGTACATCTGCCGGTAGGGGTTGGCGGTATCCGGCGTGATGACGGTAAAGGGCGCATCCATGATTGCGTTAATATCATACGCGAAAACGGCGCAATATGCAAGCAGGAGATTGTAAATTTCCCGCCGGTCCGCCTCCGTGGCCGGGCGGGCCGTCACCTGCGGCGGGAAGAGGATATCCTCACAGGCGGACCGCAGGTACATTTTGCCGCCGTGCATCCCGGTACAGGGGAAATTGCCGACGATCCGCCGGTTTTCTTTTCCCAGCCCCAGCACCGCGATCACGCCCCCGGCCTGGTATTCCCCCAGAAAGCTGCCCGCCGTGCCGCCGATGACCATCCGCGGCGCCTTGTCCTGATAGGCCTTCATGTGGATCCCGGCCCGGTAACCGGCGTTGCCTTTCACAAAGATCTGCCCGCCGCGCATGGCGTACCCCGCGGCGTCGCCGATGCTGCCGTGCACCACGATCTTTCCGGCGTTCATGGTATCGCCCACGGCGTCCTGCGCGTTGCCGCAAACCGTGATCTCGGCGCCGTTCAGATACGCGCCCAGCGCGTTGCCGGGCGTTCCCCGGATCAGGATCTTCCGGTCCGCCATCCCCGCGCCGATAAACCGCTGGCCGCAGCAGTTCGTCAGCTCGCAGTCTCCGGACGCCGTTTGCAATCTGCTGTTGACAGCCTGATAGTCCATTCCCGAAACGTCAATTGGCACCATCCGTTACGCCCCCAAACATGGTTTTTCTTTTTTGCGCGGAAAAAGCGGCAGACGTCGCGCTCTTTTTCATCAATTCAAAATCGATCTGATCCAATGGGATCTTCTCCCGGATCAACGACGTATAAAGGCCCGCGCGCTCCGTTTTGCCGATCAGAATGAAGCCTTTCAGGAAGCCGTCCTTTATAAAGAGCGTTTTGCTCCCTTCTTCATCCGTTTCCTCATAAGCCTCCCCGGCGTAGGTGCCCGCAGTCATAAGATGCAGGCCGAAAAATCCGATGGCGTTCATGGGGATCGCGCGGTCAAAAACCGCGTCCCCTCCCGCCATATTGACCCCTGCCGTAAAGCCCTGCAGG
>CAMJYF010000208.1 GCA_946409885.1 uncultured Clostridia bacterium
ACGGCGAGGTAGTCCTCCATGATTTGCGGGTCTTTTTTGATGTCGTCGATGGTGTAGACCTGTTCGGTCAGGCCCCGCTGCTCCCCCACGCGCACGGAATACCGCACGCCCTTTTCAAAGGATTTCAGCAGCTCCGCCGGGGTATAGGCGGCGCCGTCGGGCTTTTTCAGATTCAGGATCAGCTGCACCGGCGCTTTGTACAGGCACTTGGAGGCGTCCGGCTGGAAGGTGAAGCCGCTTTCCACAAACAGCCGGTGGGCGGCCTTGCCGCTCTCCCTCGTTTCGCCGTTGACACGCAGCTCGATACAGGGGTCGATGAAGTAGGCGGTCGCCCCGGCCCGCTTCGCCTCGCCTTTGATAAACGCGGTAAACGCTTTGAACAGGTCGGTATTGGTATAGTCGCAGACGGGCCCCGCCGGGGAGTACCAGATCTTGCCCGCGCCGGGGATGTGGCGCTCCATCACCAGGGCGGAAAGCACCCGCTCCCCCGCGTCGTCGAACCCGCAGTAAAAGCGGGATTTCCATTCCTCCTTGACCTTCGCCCATTTGGCGGATTGCAGATACAGCCCCCCGTGGGAGAGGACGAAGGATTCAAAAGCCTGTAAATCGGATTCTTGCCGGAAAGTATAATTCATAGAGTTCTTCCTTATATTGTGATAGTTAGGCGGCGCTTTGCGCCTGAGTTAAGCGGCTGCGCCTGAGTTAAGCGGCTGCGCCTGAGTTAAGCGTGCCTGACGGCACTGAGTTAGGCGGCGCTGTCGCGCCTGAGAAAGAATGAGAAATCGCGCATTTCAACTTTCTTCTCAGCGAAGCGCCTAACTCAGGCACGGAGTGCCGCTTAACTCAGCGAAGCGCCTAACTCAGCGCCGCAGGCGCGCTTAACTTTTTTTTTCAAAAAACTTTGCCACCGCTTCATGATCGGAATAATAAATCTTCTCCCCGCACACCTTCTGATAGGTCTCGTGGCCTTTGCCGAGGATCAGGACGATATCGCCTTTTTTCGCTTCGGACAGGGCGTAGGCCACGGCCTGCTCCCGGTCCACGATGATTTTGTACGCGCCCCCCGCCTTTTCCACGGCGGCGGCGATCTCCTCCGCGATGGCCTGCGGGTCCTCAAAGCCGGGGTCGTCGGTGGTGATGACGCTGAGATCCGCCTTGCGGCCGCTCACCTCGCCCATCTCCCGGCGGCGCAGCTGCGCCCGGTCGCCCACGGAGCCGAACACGGTGATGATGCGGTTGTGGTCGTATGCCGCGAAGGTGTCGATCACGGAGTGGAAGCTCTGCCCGTTGTGGGCGTAGTCGATGATCACGTCGTAGTCCGCCGGCACTTCGACGCACTCGTTGCGGCCCCGCACCTTGGCGGTGGCCAGCGCCGCGGCGGCCTGTTCGGGCTTCGCCCCGAGGCTCACGCACACGCCGAAGGCGGCCAGCGCGTTATAGACGCTGAACAGGCCCGGCATGGCGCTTTTGACGGCGTAGCTCCCCTGTTTCGTGTGGCAGGTAAAGCCCACGCCGAAGAAGTTATCCCCCCGCAGGCGAACTACGTCGTCCGCGGAGAAGTCGGCTGCCTCCCCCATGGAGAAGGTCTCATAGGGGCAGTCCAGCTCCTTGACGATCTCCTGCGAGAAGGGGTCGTCCGCGTTGAGCAGCGCCCGGCCGCAGCCGTGGAAGAGCTGTTTTTTCCAGTAGGCGTACTCCTCAAAGGAGTCGTGCTCCGCCCCGCCGATGTGGTCCGGCGACAGGTTGGTGAACACCGCGGTGTGAAAGCGGATGCCGTCCACCCGGTGGGATTTCAGCCCCAGAGAGCTGACTTCCATGCAGGCCACCTTACAGCCCGCGTCCGCCATCTCCCGCAAAATCTTCTGCGTCTCGTAGGATTCCGGCGTGGTGTTGACGGTGGGGATGAAGGTATCCACGTAGTAGGCGCCCACGGTGCCGATGACGCCGCTTTTGATGCCGCAGCCGTCAAGGCAGGAACGCATCATGTGGGTGACGGTGGTTTTGCCCTTGGTGCCGGTCACGCCGATCACGGCCAGCTCCCGGTCCGGATGGCCGAAAAAGGTGCCGCTGATCACGGCCAGCGCCGCGCGGGTGTCGTCGGTTTTTACCACCACCGCGTCGGAGGGCAGGGCCACGTCCTTTTGCACCAAAAACGCCCGCGCGCCCCGCAGGTACGCGCCTTCGGCGTAGTCGTGCCCGTCGGAAAACGCGCCGCACAGGGCCACGAACAGCGTGCCCGGCGCCGCCTTGCGGGAGTCGTAAACGATATCGGCGACGTCCACGTCCGCGAAATCGGGACAGGTGTAGGACACGCCGGAAAGCAGTTTGGATAACAGCATAATGAGACCTCTTTATATATTGGTAGCGCGGCACCTCAGTGCCGCTGTGAGCACAAACAATCTGATAAAATAACGGTTCGGGAAAACGCCGGTTCGGTAAAAAACCGACGCTCGATTCAACCAGCTGCTTTCATGCAACATCCGCCGGAAGCGGCACTGAGGTGCCGCGCTACCGGGTATTTTGTCAACCGCCCTTGATCACCTTGACCGCCGGTCTTGGATCGTTGCAGGTCATGACCTTCGCCCCCATGGCGACGGCGGAACGGACCGTGTCTTCGTCGTCGCAGCACCAGACCCATGGCTCGATTGCCAGGTCGTTCAGCCATTCCACACATTCCGGCGTAAAATATTTTCTCTCCACGCCAACAGCGTACAGCTCCGCGTAGGTGCCCTTGAGGCCGGGGCGGAACCCCTTCATCTGTTTGCCTAAGAACCCCTGGGTCTTGACCCCGTAATTCTCATACAGATAGTGGATCACCGAGGCGTTAAAGCAGGCGAACACGCAGTTGCCCAGCAGGTCGAACGCGCCGAGGGTGGCCATGGCGCGGTCGATGTTGTCAAGGCCGTAGTCCTTGATTTCCACGTTCAGTAAGACGTCCCGGTGGGCGGTCATCCATTCACAGAATTCCTCCAGCGTGGGGATTTGGTACCCCTTGCCCGCGTATTCCCCGCCGCCGAAGCGGCAGCCCGCGTCGAAGGATTGCAGCTCCTCCAGCGTGAACTGACGGATCACACCGGAAGCGTCGGTGGTGCGGTCCACGGTGCGGTCGTGGCAGAGGACCGGCACGCCGTCCTTCGTCATGTTGACGTCGGTTTCCAGCGCGTCCACGCCCAGCGCCACGGCCCGTGCAAAGGAGGGCATGGTGTTTTCCGGCAGCAGCGCCTTCACGCCCCGGTGACCCTCGATCAGACAGCGGTCGGAATGACGGAATCTCTCATCCGCCCAGTCGCCATACCGCGCGATCTGCTTGAAATAGTCGTTTTTCCATTCGTAAATCATGTTGAAACCTCTGTGAAAAGAAAGGATATTGAAAACATACCGGTAGCGCGGCACCTCAGTGCCGCTATGAGCACAAACAATCTTTTTGAAAAACGGTCCGGAGGGGATGCGTTCCGTTTTTATGTATCACGTATCATTCAACGATCCGCTTCAATGCAACATTTGCCGGGAGCGGCACTGAGGCGCCGCGCTCTCTTCCATATACCAACGACGTGCGTCTTCATTTTCAACGCGCAACAGCGCACGGTAATGCGTCCAGGTCAATTCGGAACGCAGTGCGTTCCATTTTGGAAATGCGACATAAAACGATCTCATGTTCCTCAAATTCCTGACGTCGAATCCCTTCCCGAATTCTTCTGTCAATTGATTGGAAATCTGTTGAAGGATGCCCTTCCCGTATTCCGCGCGAAGACTTCCTCTCTGTTCATGTTCCACGATGATGCGGCCGATCTGCCAATAAGCCTGCACCATGGCAAAATTGACGGCGCTGTATGCCTGACTGCGAGAGTGCAGCAACGCCTCTTTTATTTCAGAATAAAAATTTTGATAGGAAATCGGATCAAGATCGGTCATCATGCAGATACCTCTGTTTTTTTGAAATGCTCAAAAAATGGGTGGACAGCCCCATCAGACTCTCTTCTTTTTCCAAAAGCCGCACCACGCGCAGGATATTTTCCCTTTTCGTCGGATTCCTCCACGCCCGGTCAAGGTTTCTGATCAGCCAGCACGGACCGATCACGCCCCGGATATCCGCGTCAAGGAATCCCGCGTCTTCTATCTCGGTTTTCAGCTCCTCCGGTTTATGAAAGTAGCCAAGTCCCAGCCCGCCGCCGGTATGGACGCCGGTTTTGACCGTTCGCTCCAATCCGCGGAACACGTCGTCTTTGTCCAATGCGGGACGGCGTTTCTTATCATAAACGGAAACAAAATGCAGGGTGGAGGCGTAGGCGGTGATATTGGCGGTAAACAACAAACCGCCGGGCTTCAACAATCGTCTGCACTCCGCCAGACACTTACTACGTTCCTCTTTTTCAATCAGATGATACAATGGACCAAACAATAGGATCGCGTCGGCGCTTTCATCCGGCCGGGGAACATTTCTGGCGTCGGCCACTTCGGCGCACGCCAGCGTGACCCCGCATTTTTTTCCGAACCGATGCGCCATCCCGATATTTTTCTCCGACAGATCATACAGAAAGACCCGATACCCCAGCGCCGCCAGCCAATAGGCGTATTCGCCGTA
>CAMJYF010000209.1 GCA_946409885.1 uncultured Clostridia bacterium
ATTGTTATTTGTGCAATAGCAGACAACGTTGAATCAGATGTAACATATTGCTTCGAAGACGCAGCTGAGGCTGCGTGCTACGGGGTTGCCCCTACAATTCCCCCTTTTCCTGTCAATTTGGGGAAAGGGCTTGCAAATTCCGTGATATTATTGTACAATAAATATAATCTCAGAAAGAAAGGGAGTTTTACGTATGGGTCTTATCAAAGCGGGCCTTGGCGCCGTGGGCGGCGTTCTGGCCGATCAGTGGAAAGAATTCTTCTATTGCGAGGCAATGCCCAAGGAGGTGCTTGTCACCAAGGGCGTCAAGCGCACGGGCAGCCGTTCCTCCAACACCAAAGGATCGGATAACATTATCTCCAACGGTTCCGGCATTGCCGTGGCGGATGGACAGTGCATGATCATCGTGGAACAGGGCAAGATCGTGGAGGTCTGCGCCGAGCCCGGCGAATTCACCTACGACAAGTCCAGCGAGCCCAGCATCTTCACCGGCAACCTGGGCGATTCCATCCGCGAGACCTTCAAGCAGATCGGCCGCCGCTTTACCTACGGCGGCGATACCGGCAAGGACCAGCGCGTGTACTATTTCAACACCAAAGAGCTGCTGGATAACCTCTTCGGCACGGCCAATCCCATTCCCTTCAGCATCAGCGACGCGCGCACCGGCTTCACGCTGGAAACCCGCGTCAAGTGCTCCGGCACCTATTCCTATAAAATCGCGGATCCGCTGCTGTTCTACACCAACGTGTGCGGCAACGTGGCCGACGAGTACACCCGCGACGAGCTGGACCACATGCTCAAAAGCGAGTTCATCAGCGCCCTGATGCCCTCCTTCGGCAAGCTGGCCGGTATGGGCATTCTGCCCAGCCAGCTGATCGCCCACACCGTGGAGCTGGAGGACGCCCTCAACGAGTCCCTCTCCAAAAAGTGGGGTGAGCTGCGCGGCTTAAAGGTGGTCACCGTGGCCTTCACCAACGTGGATATCCCGGATGAGGACCGCAAACGCCTGCAGGAATATCAGAACGATATCATGTACAACAACGGCGCGGCGGCCCGCGGCGGCATGATCCGCGGCATGAAGGAAGGCATCGTCGGCGCCGCCAACAATCCCAACGGGGCCATGGCCGGCTTTGTGGGCATGAACGCCGTGATGGGCGCGGGCTCCGGTATGATGGGCAACGTGTTCAGCGGCCTCAACGAGCAGCCCGCGGCGCCCGCTTCCGCCCCCGCCAACGCCTGGACCTGCCGCTGCGGCGCCACAGCCACCGGCAAATTCTGCCCCGAGTGCGGTTCGCCCCGCCCGGCGGATCCCGGCTGGACCTGCTCCTGCGGCGCGGTGAACAAGGGCAGGTTCTGCACGGAGTGCGGCGCGAAAAAGCCGGAGGGCGCCCCGCTGTACCGCTGCGACAAGTGCGGCTGGGAGCCGGAGGATCCGCAGCATCCCCCCAAGTTCTGCCCCCAGTGCGGCGATCCCTTTACCGACGCGGATATCCGCTGATTCTTGTTTCGTCCGGCAGGCGGCTGGGAGCGTTCCCGTACCGCCTGCCTTTTCAAAAAAAGGAGTTCATAGCGGATCTCTGCGGGATCTGACATAACGGGGTTTGGCAAGCTGTTGGCCCATGTGGTAGCGCGGCACCTCAGTGCCGCTATCGGGTAATGTTACATTAAACCAGATTGATATTCCCATCGCCCGTTTCCTGTACAGAGTCAGCGTTTTTTACCGAACGATTCATTGAATATGTTGTTTTTGTCTGTAGCGGCACTGAGGTGCCGCGCTACCGGGTCAGTTCAACAAACCCTGATCGCCATATCCCACATTATTTCACGATGAACAAAAAAGGAGTTGAAGCGACATGGCTTCCATGAAGGAATACAAGTGCCCCTGCTGCGGCGGCGCCATCGCGTTTGACAGCACTTTGCAGAAAATGAAGTGTCCCTACTGTGACACGGAATTTGAAATGGAAACGCTGCTGGCCTACGACGCGGAGCTGGGTAAGGACCGTGAGGACCAGATGCACTGGTCCGAACAGCCGGAGGAGCAGTGGCAGCCCGGGGAGACGGACGGGATGCGCGTGTACGTGTGCCAGTCCTGCGGCGGCGAGATCGTCTGCGATGAAAACACCGCCGCCACCAAGTGCCCCTACTGCGATAACCCGGTGGTAATGATGGGCCAGTTCCGGGGCGAGCTGAAGCCGGACCTGGTGATCCCCTTCAAGCTGGATAAAAAAGCGGCCAGGGAGGGGCTGAAGCGCCATTTCAAGGGCAAAACGCTGCTGCCCAAGGTCTTCAGCACGGAAAACCACATCGACGAGGTCAAGGGGGTCTACGTGCCCTTCTGGCTGTTCGACGCGGACGTGGACGCCCATATCCGCTACCGCTGCACCCGCACCCGCCACTGGAGCGACAAAAACTACAACTATACGGAGACCAGCCACTTTATGGTCAACCGGGGCGGCACCGTGGGGTTTGACGCCATCCCGGTGGACGGCTCCTCCAAGATTGCCAACGACCTGACGGAATCCATCGAGCCCTACCGTTACGACGAGGCGGTGGATTTCCAGACCGCCTATCTGGCCGGGTACCTGGCGGATAAGTTCGACGTGGAGGCGGACCAGTGCGTCTCCCGCGCCAACGAGCGGGTCAAGGTCAGCACGGAGCAGGAGTTCGCCAAAACGGTATCCGGCTACGAGACCGTTGTGCCGGAAAACTCCAACGTGGACGTGCGCAACGGCAAGGCCAAATACGCTCTCTTTCCCGTGTGGCTGCTGAACACCACCTGGAACGGTAAAAAATACACCTTCGCCATGAACGGCCAGACCGGCAAATTCGTGGGCGATCTGCCGGTGGACAAAAAGAAGCTGAACGTGATCCGGCTGGCGGTGGGGCTGGGCGTCGCCGCGGCGGCGTTCGCGGTCCAGTACCTGGTCTGGCTGCTGTAAGGGGGTGCGCGGAATGAAAAAACAAAAGCTTTTCGCGTTTGTGGCGGCTGCGGTATGGCTGCTGCTGTGCGCCATCCCCGCTTTTGCCGTAAACGGCGAGGAGGAAACGCTGGTGATCCTTGGGGACGAGGGCGGTCCCTCCCGGCTGGACGATCAGGCGGATCTGCTGACGGACGAGGAGGAAGCGGTGCTGCTGGCCGACCTGAACGAGGCCAGCCAGCGCCTGCAATTTGATATGGTGGTGGTCACCGCCGCCGAAACGGACGGCAAAACGTCCGAAGAGTACGCCGACGATTATTATGACAACAACGGCTTCGGCTTCGGCGCGGACCGGGACGGGGCGCTGCTGCTGGTCAATATGGAAGAACGGGAGTGGTGGATCTCCACCTGCGGGTACGGAACGGTTGTGCTGGACGATGATTACATCGATCAGATCGGTTACGATATCACCCCCAGCATGAGCGAAGACGAATTCCTGAACGCGTTTGAGCTGTTCGTGCAGTATTGCGAGGGCGCTCTGGCCCCCGCGGAGGACGCCGACCTGTATACGGACAGGCCGATGCTGATCGCCCCGGCGGGCAGCGTGCCCCGCCTGACGGACGACGCCGACCTGCTGGACGATGAGGAGGAGGCCCTTCTGCTGGCCAAGCTGGACGAGGTCAGCCAGCGCCAGCAGTTCGACGTGGTGATCGTCACCGCCTCCACCCTGGACGGTCAGTATCCGATGGACTACGCGGACGACTGGTTCGATTACAAGGGCTTTGGGCTCGGGGACGACCGGGACGGCGCGCTGCTGCTGATCAGCATGGAGGACCGGGACTGGTGGATCAGTACCCGTGGCTACGGCATCACGGCGCTGACCGATTTCGGCATTGAAAAAATCGGCGAGGACCTGATTGAAAACGGCCTTTCCGACGGGGATTACTACGACGCCTTTGTCACCTTTATCAAGGATTGCGACAGCTACGTCACGCAGGCGAAAAACGGCGCCCCGGTGGACGTGGGAACCTACAAGCCGCCCCTGCAGATCGGCAAGAAAGTGATGGTTTCCGCCGTCATTGGCGTCATCGCCGCGCTGATCGTGGGCGCGGTGCTGAAGGGGAAGATGACCACCGTGCACGCCGCTTCCGCCGCCACGGAGTATACCCGCCCGGGCAGCTTCCGGCTGCTGGAGCAGAACGACGTGTTCCTCTACCAGAACGTCACCAAGACCGCCCGCCCGCAGGAGACGCGCTCCGGCGGCGGCAGCAGTACCCATACCTCGTCCTCCGGCGCCAGCCACGGCGGCGGGGGAGGAAAGTTCTGAATCAGAGCGGAATGCGGAGAGCGGAGATATTGCTCTCCGTTCTCCGCTCTCTTTTTTTTGTGGGTTATCAAGGAAATTGTGGTATTCGGCATTAACAGATGGGAAGTTGTCGCGCTGTCGCGGCACGGCGCCTTGCGCCGTTGAGCCTGGCGTAAACAACTTTTAATCACTTTGGTTTTGTGCTGATCTAAGGATAAAATTCCCCATAATGGTTTTTTTAAAAATGGCAGATATTAACAAAATAGATAATATGTAAGGTCTCCCAGCTTGTAAAAACGAGGATTTAACTGTAAAATA
>CAMJYF010000210.1 GCA_946409885.1 uncultured Clostridia bacterium
AGAATGACGATGACGGTCTTCTTTTTCATATTTGTCAGTCCTTTCAGATCAATTGTAGTTTAGCGAGCTGATGCTAACCCGGTAGCGCGGCACCTCAGCGCCGCTTCGAGGGGAAGGTTACTTCAGGTAGCACGGCGTATCACGCCGTCATACGGCTGAAATAAGAACAAGGTTCAACAGAATAATACTATTGAAATTACGCGTTTTAACTACACTTGCATGATGGGCAAGCGTTTTGACGGCGTGATACGCCGTGCTACGCATAAGTTGTTTGCGCTCGGAATAACGGCGCAGGGGTGCGGATCGCCAGTGGCGTTCTCTGCCGTAAGGCAGAAGCACCGACCGAGTTGCGGGTGTCCAGTGGACACCTCTGCGAAGCAGAAGCACTGACCGAACCGGCAGGTGAGCACGGCAGGCGAGACCCGCCGTGCTGCATGATCCCCGCAAATCCGTGTTTTTCCATCCGCCGCCGTGAACAAAGGCCGTCCCGCGCGGACGGCCCCTGTGTTGTTCAGGTAATGTTACGCCAGCTGTTCCAGCCCCACGGAGGCCCGCAGGATGGCGCGGGCGTCGGCGGAGGAGATCTCCCCGTCCCCGTCGATATCCGCGGCGGGGAAGCCGAACAGGTCGCCGTCCAGCGGATCCAGCCGCACGGCGGCGCGCAGGGCCAGCCGGGCGTCGGCGGCGTCTACCTTGCCGTCGCCGTTCACGTCGCCCAAAGCAAAGCGGGAGGCAACAAAGCTGACGGTGTTGGTGATGGTCTGCCCCTCTTTTTCATAGGGGCTGTTGGCGGTGACGCGCACGGTATAGGCCTTGTCCTCCAGCTCGCCCAGGTTGACGGTCACGCCCGTCAGCCCGGCGCGGACGTAGTCGCTGACCACGGTATCCTCCCACACGGTCTTCAGGCCGTCGGTGACCACGATCTTATAGTTTTCCGCTTCATAATAACCCACCGCGTCCGGGAATACCAGCACCGCGTCCTTGCCTTTGCGCAGCCCCCGGATCACGGGGCCTTCCGGGAAGACGGGAGGCGTATCCAGGCTCATGTTGTTGTCCCAGGCGTAGGGGCGGTTGGCCGGGTCGGCGGGGTTGGGCAGGTAGTAGTCGATGTTGTCAAAAAAGCAGCGGCTGGCGCTGTCGTACAGCTGCAGGCGCACGTTGCCGTCCTTGTCCGCCTCCACCATCCAGAAGCCGCCGGATTCCCCGGGCGCGTCCTCGTCGCCGGAAACGTAGTTCAGGTTGCTCATATAGGCGCTTAAGGAGCCGGTGCCCACCGCGGTAAAGGAGTTCTGCCACAGGGAGCGGGGGTCGGAGGAGGCGTAGTGGGAATGGCCGGAGAAATCCACCACCTGCGGGTACAGATCCAGCAGGGTGCGTACGCTCAGGTCGCTCCAGTTCACGCTGCCGTAGACGGTGGAAAAGGGATGCGGATGCTGGAAGACGAAGATGGGCTTGTTGGGGTCGTCCTTTACCGCCGCGTCAAGCTGTTCCTTCAGCCAGGGCATTTTGCCGGTAAAGCTCTTGCCGTCGTCGTCATAGGATACGCAGATGAAGTGGTAGCCGTTGATCACCTCGTGGCGGTCCACCTGCGGATAGACGTATCTTTCGTACACCTCGTAGCCCACGGAGGCGTCCACGTCCCGGTACTTGATGAACTCATGGTTGCCCATCACCTCCAGGTGCTGCGTCTCCGGGCGGATGTGGTCGTTGACGACCACGTTATAGGTCACGTATTCCTCCTTGTCGCCGGAGTTGGCAAAGTCGCCCACCGTCACCACCGCGTCCAGCTTCCGGTAGGTATCGCTGTCCGCCGCGTAGTCGTAGGAGGCGTCATACAGCTCCCCCAGCCGGATGGCGGCCTCCTGCATGGGGTCGCCGTCCAGATGCACGTCGCTGCATACGGCAAAGCGGACCACGGGGGTGAACTCCTCCGGGGTCACCGGCGGCGCCACAACGCCGTTTACCAGCGTGGTGGCCCCGAACAACCCGGCAAAGGCGAAATTCGCCAGCCGGGAAAAGACGTGGAAAAAATCGTTTTTTACGCCAAACATGATACTCCCTCCTGTAGTACACAACTGATCAACAAATCACTAACCACTGATATCCATCCGTTCCCCGTTATCCTCCACCCGGAAGAACACGGGGTGTTCCTGTTCGGAGGCGTTGGGGCTGTGCAGGGTCAGGCGCAGGCCGCCGTTCCGGTCCCGGAACAGCATCCCGTGGCCGCCGTCTTTGGTGTACAGGGGCGGCAGCTGGGTCCAGGGGCCCTTCACGCTGCCGCTTTCGGATACGCAAAGCCCCTGATAATAGCCCGTCGGCGGGCAGGTGGACCAGATCATATACAGCCGGTCGTTTTTGCCCCGGTACAGGAAGGGGCCGTCTGTGACGTAGTGGTTTTCCTCGTTTTTCGGCACACCGTAGGCCTCGGAGCCGTAAAACAGCACCGCCGGCTCGCCGACAGGCCGTTTCAGGTCGGGCGTCAGTTCCACGCGGCAGACCGTTCCGTTGGTGATCTGCACGTGCTCGTGGCAGAACACCAGATAGGGCACGCCGTCTTCCACCCACAGGGTGCCGTCAAGGCTGAACCACTCCTCCGGGGTCAGCGGGCCGTCGCTGTTGGGGGCGAAGGGCCCCTCCGGGCTGTCGCCCACCAGCGACCAGGTGCCCCGGTTGCCGTTCTCCTGCTCAAAGGTGGCAAAAATGTAATATCTGCCGTTGTACTTGTGCAGCTCCGGCGCCCAGTTGCAGGAACGGTTCAAACCGTAGTGGGCGGAATCGAAGACCGGGATGGGGTCGGACCAGTGTTCCAGATCCGTGCCCTTATATACGTCAAAGCCGCCGGTCCACTGGCCGAAGCTTTTGCCGCGGGTGCCACAGAGGTAATATTGACCGTTTTCCGTCAGCACGAACGGATCGCGGATGTTGATTTCCTGATTCCTCATACCGGAAACTCCTTTATCCTCAAATAATTATCATCAAATTAACTCAACACTCAACACACAACACTATTCCCGTTCCTTCATCGCGAATTTCCAGCAAACCTTGTTCATCACCACCAAAAACACGCCGAAGATCGCCAGCCACGCAAAGGGCCACCACTTCTGGTAAAAGGTCACGTCGTCGTAAAAGAAGTAGGCCGCGCCGCGGGCGTATTTTCCGGCGGCCTTGGCGGCCTCCGCGCCGCCCAGGTGCTTGATGTACTGCTTGCCGAAGATTTTGTTGAGCATATAAAACCAGGTGGGCGGCATAATGCCCAGCTGGGCGTAATACTTTTTCAGCTGACCACGGCCGTCAAAAACGTAGTACCCCACAATGTACAGCAGCGGGCACACCAGGCGGCTGAGCAGCACGGAAAGGTCGGTCCAGAACCGCGCGGTGATGATCCCGGGGTAAACGGCGGCGTAGGACAGGCCCTCTTTTAAGTACTGGTCGCCTACGCGGCCCACAAAGAAAACGCCCATCACCAGCCCGAACACGGAGGAGGTCAGCCCCGAGAACCGCCAGAAGGCCGCCTTTTTGGCGTATTCGGTCAGGCGGTTTTCCCGCAGCAGGCCCCAGGATTCCCGCAGGGCCACAATGGTGGCGGGGATGGTCAGCACCAGCGGCAGGTTGAAGTAGTTCTGAAAAAAGAACAGGTCAAAGGCGGGCTTTCCGCCGCCAAGGGTAAAGATCCCCAGCGAGCTCAGCAGCGCCGTGACCGCCAGCGTCAGGTATACGCTGCGGTAAACCAGCTCTTTCGGTAGACGGTTGGTCATCAGGGCAGTCTCCTCTCGTGGAAAGCGCGTTCCCTTTGCGTCGGTCAGACCGTATGGGACAATCAGAACGCGAGAAATTCCTCCGCGTCCAGCGCCCGGGGGTCGTCAAAAAAGGGAAGGGTCCTGTCGCCGGTCAGAAACAGGTTGACGGTATCGTCCGGCGGGGCGCTGACGCCGCCCTCCGGCGCGGGCGTCACTGTCACGTTTTCCGCCAGCGAGGCCAGAAAGGCCTCCGTCTCCTCCGCCAGCGCCGGGCTGTGCTCCGCCATCCTGCGGCGCAGCTCGTCCAGCGCCTCCGCGCGGATGTGTGGACGGAAGGGCGCGGCGAAGGCCTTTCGCAGCGCCGCGGCGGCCTGTCCCTGCGGAAAGAGCGCCGCCCGCAGAAGGATATCCGTATCGATCAGCAGGATCATGGCTTCTCCTCCTTCCGGCGGATGGAGACCCAGCGGGAAACGGCGGCCTCGTCCGGCAGCGCCGTCGGAACGCCGTCAGCCGCCACCGCGTTCTGCAGGCGTTCCAGCGCGGCCAGGGCGGCGTTGGTCACCCGCACGCCATGGCTATCCACGGTAAACGTCACCCGTCCGCCGGGCGCAAGCCCCAGCGCGGCCCGCACGTCCTTGGGGATCGTGACCCGCCCTTTGGCGTCCGCCTTGGCGTCAACGGTGAATGTAAGGTTGTCGGTTGGCATGATGCGCTCCTGTTTTTAGTGGGAAGTCGGAAGTGGGAAGTCGGAAGTCATGTAGCGCGGATCAATGATCCGCCCCGCAGGCATATAACGTAGCACG
>CAMJYF010000211.1 GCA_946409885.1 uncultured Clostridia bacterium
CGAAGTGGGGACAGACAATATCCGTCCGCTGTGGAATTACCTGGAAGGCCCCTATCCCGAATGGTTCCCCGCCCGCAAGAGAAGACCGCTGTTCAAAAGGGATTTTACGGTGCTGATCCCGCAGTCCACGCAGTCCGGCGCTTATGAGTATCATGATTACATCGCCGCCGTAAAAGACCTGTGTGAACAGATTGCCGAAGAGGCGCAGACCGATATGACGCGTATTTACTGCATGGGCGGCTCCTGGGGCGGCGCGGGGACGTGGCTTTCCGCCTACCTGTTCCCGGACTTTTACGCCTGCGCCATGCCGATGATGGGAGAGTTGTACCACCCGGATCTGCTGTGGCCGCCGACGCCGGAGACGCTTTCGCACATGAAAGACCTGCCCATCTGGGTCGCCCATTCGGTGGACGATACCGTAGTGTCCATCGACCGCGACGACGCGACCGTCGCCGTTTTGCGGGAGCTGGGCGCGCCGGTGAAATACACCCGCGTCAACGGCAAGGGCCACCATTACCTTGTGTCGTATTTCCTTAAAACCGAACCCTGGGCAGAATGGATGTTTGCCCAAAAGCGGCAGTAGAAGAATTGACTCAAAAAAAATGAACCGCCGGGCGTTCCGTTTTCGGGTGCGCCCGGCGATCATTCGTTTTATCAATGTCTTTTTTCATTCAATGCGTTCAGGATGCGGGTGTGTTCCTGGTTGGTGAGCGTATATTTCAGCGTGGGCAGCGCCGAGAGAACCATGCCGACCGCCGGCGGAATTGCCACCAGAAAGAACATAGCGGCCGCGTATTTACCGCCGTTGTAGGTCATAAAATGCTCTCCCGCTTTCAGGGCGGCGTTCAGCGCGCGGATGTTTTCGTCCGTATAGCCGACGATATGGTAAACGATACCGGAGATCAGCGTCGCCACGCCGCCGGACAGCTTCGTGATAAACGACTGTCCGGAGAAAAACACGCCGTCGGTACGCACGCCGTTATGGTATTCCTCATAATCCACGCAGTCCGCGATCATCACCGACTGCAATACGTTCAGCCCGCCCTGCGCCCAGGAGGCGAGGAAGAACACCGCGCCGATGAGCGCAGTCATGGGCATGGAAAACAGGTCGCCCTTTGCCGCCTTGTAGACAACGTACACCAGCACGAAGGGAAGCGCTCCCGCCAGAGAATAAAAATTATAGAGCTTTTTCTTTTCGATTTTCCGGGCGAAGTTCGGTGTGACGGCGGAGCTGACAAGCATACCGCCCAGCACCCCGACGGCGAGGATCACGATGCGGACCAGCATCATGACGTTGACGCCGTCGCCGCCGAACAGCGTACCGAGGGGATCCGCGTCAAAATAGTAATACAGGATCAGCTCCATGGCCACAAAGGACAGCAGCTGGATGGGGCTGCGCAGGATACCGGAGACCAGCAGCTGGCGGAAGGGCCTGCAGGTGAACATGGTTTTGAAATTCTCCCGCAGCGTGTAGGTCCTGTTGGTCTGTTTGACCCGTTCCTTCACCGAAAGCCCGGCGAACTCAAAGAGGATGGAGGCAAACACGGTGAGTACTGCGGCGGTGAGGAGATAGGCGTATTGCAGCGCTTTTTCATCGGAAACGCCTCTGGCCGTAAAAATGCCTGTCAGGCCGGGCGCGATGAAGGTGATCATCAGTCCGATGGCCCCGAACGACGCGAAAATACGCGCAAGGGACAAAATCTTCGCCCGGTCGTTCTGGTCCTCCGTCATCAGGCTTGTCACGCCCCACAGCGGGATGTCGCCCACGGTGTAGCTCATGCCCCACAGCACGTAGGCCACGCCTGCCCACAGTACGATCAGCGCCCGCTGCAGCGGGGTGGCGGCGTCGGTATAGCTGAAGTTTACAAAACAGAGAATGGTGGTCACGCACACCACCGGCGGCACAAACAGCAGAAAAGGCTTGCACTTGCCCCATTTGCTGCGGGTCTTATCCACCAAAGAACCCATCATGGGGTCGTTGATGGCGTCCCATATTTTGGCCACCGTAAAGATCACGCTGACGGCGATGGCGGGGATGAAGATCACGTTTTTGAGGAACACGGACAGTCCCTGCGTGATCACGTTGAACAGGATATTCTGCCCGGCAAGCCCTGTGAGGAAGCCCGCCAGTTCCCGGTTGGAATAGGTGGCGGCATTGCTTCCCGTCGGTTTTTGTTTCGTTTTCATGCGTTATACCTTCTTCATAAACAGCGACAGCAGGTTGCGGAAGAAAGAAATGAAGTGACGGAAAAAGGCGATGTGCCACTGGAAGGGGTTGGGGACGCCTTCCGCCTTCAGGGAATCGAACTGGTCCACTTCGTCCGTCCACGAAAAGCCCCGCAGCGGCTCGTCCAGCTCCTGATACATGGGCTTGTAGATTTCGGTAAAATCCTCGTTGATAAAGACGATATCGCAGCTTCCCTGGCTGTAATTGCGGGTATTGCAGTCGCAGGCGATCAGGATATGGTTGCCGTTGCCGTCTGTATACGCGCCGGTCAGCACAATGGAATGACCCACGTTGCCGATTGCCAGCGGCCCGGATTCCACAATGGTCTTCATCGGGTGCTGCTCGCCCATGTAAAACTCAAAGTATACCGGTTTTCCTGCGGCCAACGTGTCAAACATCGCTTTTAACTGGCGGGAGTATTCCTCCGTGCCGGGTTCCACCGCCATGTTGGTGACCAGATGCGCCGGCAGCGCCTGCAGCGCGTAAAAGTTGACGATACTCTGCAAATCCTCGTTCGGCTCCAGCTCGGCCATTGTCGCTACCCCCTGACGGGACGGAAGGTCTATTTTGCCGTGGTATTGCAGCAGCTCCGTAATGGCGATGCCGGTGCAGGAGCCCACATGGTCCACCGAGGTCCAATACAACCCGTAAAAGGCGAGGAGGAGTGTGACGGCTGGCATAAACGGCGTCAGTCCGAAGGTGGCGAATTCGTCAAAACAGAATTGCAGGAGCTGTTTCCGGCTCTGATAATAGCTGCCGGTTTCGCTGTTGCCCATATCGCTGTTGACAAAGGAGAACACCTCGTCCTTCGTCATGCTGATGGGGCAGGTGATCGCGTGAAATTCATAGGTCGCGCCGCTTTCGGCAATAAGATCGGTCTCGCGGCATTCCGTATCATAAGAGGAAATACCGTGCGTAAGCGTATTGTCGTAGTAATACGCCGCGCCTTCGCCGGTTTTCCAGCCGACGATGATCTCCCGGTCCTGCTGGCGCATCTGGTAATAGGGGTTCAGCAGCAGCGGTTCCCCGGCTCGGAGGACCACCTTATCATCACCGGTATCGGTATGCCAGATCACTTCCGCGTAACCCTCCGGCAGCTGAGTGCCGATGGCGTCAACGGAAAACCCGTAGCCGGTTTCTGTTTCATCGGATTCCAGCCGGACGGTAAAGCTGCCGCCCTTGAGATAGACGGTCTGTCCCGCCAGCTGGTCGCCGGTGAACCATCCGTACAGCTCGCCCTCGCCGTCGTATAGCGTGATCCGGTCGCCCTCGCGGTTGTGGTACCCTTCGGCCAGATAGGTTTGCAGTTCCTCTTCTGTAAAATTCCCGTCCAGGAAATAACTGAATCTGCCGGGATCAACGTATGTCTGCTCCGAAAAAGTAACGTACAGTCCTTGTGTGCCGCCGGGGTATTCGTATTGCCACGTCAGGTCGCAGTTGTCGGCATAATCGTGTTCGCTCTGCGGATATTCCGCCGCCGCAGCGGGAATCACCAACCCCGCTGCCAGCAAAGAGAGCGACAGAAGGATTGACAACAGTTTTTTCATAGAACAGCGCTCCTTTCCAACTTCAAATTTTCATCATTTCAATAATGTCTCGCGCCGCATTCGCAGTATTGATGCGTTCCCGTCAGCTGCCAGAACAGCAGCCGGATCCGGAACAGCAGATCCCGCAGAAAATCAGCGGAGCCGCCGCTTACCAGCCGCGCCAGGTTCCTTTCCATCCGGTGGCAGCCGCAGGAGCAATCCGCCGAGGCCGCAAGCTCCTTTTCCTCCCTGCCGCAGTACAGGCAGGTTCTCACTTTTTCGTCGTTTTTGCCCGTGGGAAAATTCAAAATACAGTGCGCCGAAGGATCGGCGGGCGTCGTCTCTTCATAAGCGATCTCGCCGCAGGGGCACTGTAGTACCTTTCGCCCACCGTAGCTGCAGTTGGCCTCGTTGACCAAACGGAACCAGGCGTGCGTATGGGTTTCACCCATGGACACAAAGGCGACGCCGTGCGCGAGCGCCCAGCTTTCCGCCGGGCCGCCCGGCGTGGCGGCGATAGCGGCGTATTTGGAAATGCCGCAGTCCTCGTCCAGCTCCGTCACGGAATCCGGCAGAATGACGCACACACCGCTCCAGGCGTCTAAGCACTGTTTCCCCAAACGCTGTGTGCCCTCCGGCACAACCAGTATGCCGCCGTTGTTGTAATAGTAAAACGGTTCGTCCGGGGAGCACCATCCGTAGATATACTGTTCGGGACAATGCACCAGCGTTTTGCCGTCTTTGGAATACAGCATCCCTTCCCGCGCGGAAAAATACGCGTT
>CAMJYF010000212.1 GCA_946409885.1 uncultured Clostridia bacterium
CGGTAGTCGATCCGGTACCAGCCCCGGGGATCGTTGCCGGAGGCGGCAAAGGCTTCATCCGCGGCGTCCGCCGGGGAGACGTCGATCCCTTCCAGTGCAAAATCCAACGGCGCGTAGGCGGTGGCGGCAAACAGCAGCGGAACCGCCAGCAGTCCCGCCAGCAACGCCACATATATCACAACGCTGATCACGCTGTAAAACGGCAGCAACAGTTTTTCGGTCAACACAGCACCTCCCTTTTGTCAGGTACATTATACATGGAAAAGGCCGGGTTGTCAATAATGATCCTGCCGTCAGCCAGAACTTACGCGTGAAAAAGGGGGATTTGGCGAGGCGACGCAACGCGTCGCAGGTGTAAGGTGTGAGGTGCAAGGTGTGAGGTGCAAGGTGCAAGGTGTGAGGTGCAAGGTGTGAGGTGCAAGGTGTAAGGTGTAAGGTGCAAGAAGAAATCCTTTCCCGATAGGGAAATATCGCAGTTTACAAGCGGCTAAAACCTAATACCTAACACCTAAAACCTGTCGCGCCAACAGCGCGACAAACTTCTTCTCCGCCGTATTTTTCGTATATGGGCTTGACTAAATCCCATAAACCGCTATAATATTTTATTGAAAATAAAGCGTTCCGGCCGGGCGGCAGCCGCCGCGCGGGAGCGCCGAAAAAAGGAGCGTTCGTATGTTTTCCGCATTTCTTACCCGCGTTACCCTGTTCATCACGGTATTTCTGATGGCGTTTGAGCCCTTTGTGCCTGTGCCCAAGGACGAAAAGCGCACGGATATCGCCCCCGTGAAGAACGTGATCTTCATGATCGGCGACGGCATGGGCTTCAACAGCCTGAACAAGACCAAAAAAGAAAAGGGCATCGAGACCCTTACGATGAACACCTTCCCGCTGCAGGGCGAATCCCAGACCCGTTCCTCCAGCAGCGCCGTCACCGACAGCGCGGCGGGCGGCACGGCGCTGGCCTGCGCCATCCGCACCAACAACCGCTTTGTGGGAACCTACTCCTACGACGGCTACGACCTGTACAGTCACCCCATGAACCTGTGTGAGCTGGCCAAACAGCAGGGCAAGACCGCCGGGGTCGTCACCACCGATTCCACCTCCGGCGCCACGCCCGCCAGCTTTTCCGCCCACGCCCACGACAGGGGCGACGAGGCGGATATCACCTTCCAGCAGCTGCGCGGCGATCTGGACCTGATCTGGGGTGGCGCCACCGACTCCTTCCGCGAAGAGACCGCTCTGGAATACGGCTTTACCCCCATCTACAACAAGGCGGATATGGACGCCCTGACGGAGGGCACCCGCAGCTTCGGCCAGTTTACGGACGACGTATGGCACGAGGTGGCCAAGGAGGGCATGCCCACCATGACGGAGATGACCCTGAAGGCCATCGACCTGCTGGACGACGATGAGGACGGCTTCTTCCTGATGGTGGAGGGCGCCCACATCGACAAGAAGAGCCATCAGAACCAGGGCGACGGCATGACGGACGCGCTGGTAGCCTTCGACCAGGCCATTCAGGCGGCGGTGGATTACGCCGCGGCAAAGGGCGACACCATGGTGCTGGTCACCGCCGACCATGAGACCGGCGGCATCACACTGGAGGGGGACGAGTACGTCTACACCAGCGGCAGTCATACCGGCGTCAACGTGCCGCTGCTGGTGTACGGCTGCGACAACTTCATCGAAAACGGCCAGGCCATCAAGAATAAAGAGGTGGCCCGCCGGGTGGCGGTGGCCATGGGCGAAACCAACTTCCCCGCCAGAGTAAAACCGCCCGTCGCCCACGGAGGCAGAGACAATGACTCGATCTTCTCTCCGGTTTGCTGAAAACGGCCGGTTCCGCATCCTGATGATCTCCGACTTCCACGGCAAGCCGGAGTTCAACCCCAAGCTGACCGCCGGCATTGAGGCGCTGGTGGACTACGCCAAGCCCGATTTCGTCTTTCTGGGCGGCGACCAGCTGTGCAACATCAACAAAGAGATCCTGCGTGATTTTCTGGAGCACTCATTGGAGCCCATCCAGAAGCGGGGCATCCCCTGGGCCCACACCTTCGGCAACCACGACGCGGAGCAGCAGATGGCCAAGGAGGAGATGGAGGAGGTCTACGAGTCCTTCCCCCTCTGCCTGTCGCAGGCCGGACCCAAGGAGATCAGCGGCGTGCCCAACTACTGTTTAACGGTATATTCCCACGACGGCACGCAGCCCCTGTACCACCTGTGGTCGCTGGATTCCCACGCCACCTACCGGGACTACCTGCGGGAGTTCGACAACATTGATCCGGACCTGACGCTGAAGGATTTTGCCCTGCCGAAGCACTTCGGCGGCGGTCACGACCAGGGCTCCCCCATGTTCAATCAGGTGATGTGGTACTATCAGGAATCCGTGCGCCGGGAAAAGGCGCTGGGGAAAAAGCTGCCCGCCATCCTCTTTCTGCACGTGCCCCTCATCGAGTTCAACCTGCTGTGGCGCAACCCGGAGCAGACCGGCTTTATCGGCCACAAGCGGGAGAGCATCGGCAGCAGCGAGCTGAACCCCGGTCTGTTCATGGCCTGCCTGGAGCGGGGCGACGTGAAGGGCATCTTCTGCGGTCACGAGCACCTTTGCGATTACCAGGGGGAATACCTGGGGATCACCATGGCCTATGATTCGGCGGTGGGCTACGATATGTCCGCTCACGACGACCTGCGGGGCGGCCGCATCATCGACCTGTACGCAAACGGGGCATTCACCACCCGCCACGTAAAGCTGATGGATCTGCTGGGCCGGGCCGCCCTGCGGGACCCCGCCTATTTTGAGGGCGGCGACAAATACTACATCCGGGATCTGGATTGATATGGAACTGACGGACCTTCTGTTCTCCGCGGTGGAGCTCATCGGCACGGTGTCCTTTGCCGTTTCCGGCGCCATGATCGCCATCCAGCGCCGGCTGGATCTGTTCGGCGTGGTGGCGCTGGGCATGCTGACCGCCTTTGGCGGCGGCGTCACCCGGGACGTGCTGTTGGGGACCGTTCCGCCCCGGTGCTTTTACAGCTTTCATCTGCTGCTGGCGGCGTTTTTCGCGTCGCTGGCGGTGTTTGTCGTGGCCAGTCTGTTCCGGCGGCGCTATTTCCGCAGCGAAACGCGGATCGACAACGTGAACAACTTCATCGACGCGGTGGGGCTGGCGGCCTTTACCGTCTCCGGCGTGCAGACCGCCATTACCGCCGGGCATTACGAAAACCCCGCCTTCTGCGTCTTTCTGGGTATGCTCACGGGCGTGGGCGGCGGCATCCTGCGGGACGTGGTCAGCATCACCATGCCCCTGATCTTCCGCAAGCGCGTCTACGCCACCGCCTCCATTTTGGGCGGCGCGGTCTATTACCTCTGCCTGCGGGTGCGCCTGTTGGAAACGGCCAGCGTGGTGGTGTGCATGGCCACCATCGTCGCCGTCCGCGTCTGCGCCACCGTCTTCCACTGGAACCTGCCCAAGGTGGAAGCGCCGGGAAACAGGGAGTAGTCTGTAGCGCGGAGCCGCAGCTCCGTCCCAACGTTCGTTTATGACGCTGCTGAGGCAGCGTGCTACGTGTTAAAATAAAAACAACCGTCACTTTACCGGGTGGCGGTTGTTTCCTTTTACGGCGCGGGTTGCCGCACGGGGGATGTAATATTTATTCTTCACCGGAATATGACGGCTCCGGAATGAGATACGCCTCAATCGCGGAGGTGTCCGCCGCGGGGTGGTACATCAGATAGTAATGATCGGTCGTCAGGCCTTTTCCCTTGTCGATGAATCTGACGCAGACGGCCACCTCCGGGGCCACGCCCGTGAGGGCAAATATCTCGCAGCGCAGCGTTTCGTCTTCCTCGGTCCTGCCGTCGGTGTAGACGTATACCCCCGTCGCGACGGCCTCCTCCAATCGGTCGCCCACCATTTCCTCTTCCACCACTTTGCCGGGCCGATAGTCCGAAAACGCGGAGCCGACAATGAAATAGGTATATTTGCAATAAAATGCGGCTTCGTCTGCCGGGGTCGTGGGTGGGTCGGTCGCGGGGGCCGGTACCGCTTCGCTGACGTCCGTTGTGTCCGGCGCAGCGGGGGCCGGTTCGGTGTCGATTTCCGGCGCCGTGCCGTGGGTCGGTTCATCTGCCCGCGGGCGGGTCGTTTTATCCCGTTCCGGCGCGCCTTCCGTGGAAGCGGCAATCGCGGCGGCGTCCCCGGAGGTCGTTTCGCTGTGCCGATCGGGGCGGGCTGTGCCGGCCTCTGCGGTGGGAGCCTGCTGCGACAGGGCGTCGGTCGGCGGGACCGCCACCGGCGTTTGGGGAAAAGCGCCCGGCAGGCGCAGCGCCGCGGCGAAGAGCGCCGCTGCCAGACAGACGCAAAGGGCGCCGACGCCTGTGATCCGGTGGGCCCGATACCGCCGGAAGCTTTGCCGCAGGCCCGCGATATCGCAGGCCGGGGCCAGTTGCTCGTCGCTCAGGTCGGCAAAGACAAGCAGCATACCGTTGTCGTTCATTCCCATTCCTCCTTCAGGTATTT